>DASYJZ010000600.1:0-5746 GCA_035995965.1 Longimicrobium sp.
GCCGTTGCCGTACCTCTCCCATGTCGTTTGGGAGAGGTCGAAAAAAGGCGATCAGCAGCCTTTTTTCGGGTGAGGGGTCCAGCCGGGGACGCAGAACGAGGGAGGCCCGCGACGGAGCCTCCCTCGTTCGTGTCACGCCACCCGACCAGCCGGCTGTCAGTCGTGGCCGTTGCCGTGGTGGCCCTCGCCGTGGAAGCCGCGCCCGGCCTCGGACTTGAACTCGCCCAGCCGGCCGTTGAACTGCGACAGGTCGATCACGTTCGCGCCGTTGCGGAAGATCGCCGCCGGGTCCAGCACCACCGCCACCTGCCCCGTGCTCGAGCCCTCCGTCACCACCAGCGGCGGCGAGATGGGGAGCTGCAGCTTCACCTCGGCGTTCAGGTAGGCGGTGAAGGGGCGCGCCGCGCCGCCCGTGGGGGTGAAGGAGCCCGTCACCCGCATGCTCGCCTTCGCCGGCCAGTCGGAGAACTGCGCCCGGATCTGCTGGAACAGCGCCGTCACCCGCGCGGCCTCGGCCGAGTCGGCGTCGTCCTCGTGGTCGTCGTCGTCGCGGAGGTCCAGGTTCTTCACCTTGAAGCGCACCCGGTCGTACGTCCCCGGCGGCACCGTGCCGGTCGCCACCGTGAGCTGCGATCCGTCCAGCGGCAGGTCCAGGAAGAGCGGGCCCCCCTCGAACTCGCACTCCTCCGCCTCGTGGTGCCCACTGTCGTCCGTCCCCCCCGCCGTGCCGGTGCCCGTGCCGGCGCAGGGCTGGTCGTGCAGGCCCTTCAGCTTGAACTTCGAGACCACCACCCGGATCTCGGTGATGGAGAGCGAGCCGTTCGTGCCCGTCACCACCAGCGGGCCGCCGATCGCCGCGCGCGCGCCGGTGGGGGACTTGAGCGCCCGCGCCCCCGACGCCACCCCGAAGCGGAGCTGCACCTGGCCGGGTGCGGTGGTGCCGGTCGACGAGTCGGAGCACGCCGCCAGCGCCAACGGGGCCGCCGCCAGCGCGGCCGTGAAGAGGGTCCTGAGCTTCATCCTTCAGTCTCCTGTTTGGTTCCACCGCCGGAGGCGGCGTAGCAGTTGGGGTTGCTCCAGATGTTTTGCAACGAGAGGGCCAGCGTGCCAGTTCGACTAGCGGATCGACGGAAATCCGCACCCAGGCTGGAAGATTCGATGCGATGGAGGAGGGATCCACGGCGGGTGGGCGTGGCGAAGACTGTCTCATCTCGCTACAATCGTTGCGCATCGCGAGCCATCGACCGTCCACCTCGCACTCTCACCCCGCGTGACGCACCTGGTGGTGGTCGCCCGCTCGGACTCGTTCTCGCAGCTCTGGCCGCAGCTCGCCGAAGGCGCGGGCGCCTCCGCGCGCGTGGTCGACGCCCCGGGCGAGGCCGTGGCCGCAGGCGACGCGCTGGCGCTGCTGCTCTCCGTCGCCGGGGTGGAGGAGGAGGGGGAGACGGCGATCGCCGAGCTGCTGGCGGCCGGCGCGCCGCCCCCACTGGTGGTAGGGGCGCGCGCGGACCACCGCCTGGCTGTCGCGCTCGTGCGCGCGGGCGCGGGAGACTACTTCGCCCTCCCCGGCGACCTGGAGGCGCTCAGGGCCGAGCTGGCCGACCGCGCGCGCCGGCGCGACGCGCGCGAGGCCGGGGGGCGCCTGGCCGCCGCCGAGCGCACCCACTTCGACTTCTCCCGCATCATCGGCCGGAGCCCGCAACTCCGCGCCGCGCTCGACCGCGCCGCCCGCATCATCCCCCGCGACCGCGCCACCATCCTGGTCACCGGCGAGACGGGGACGGGGAAGGAGCTGCTGGCGCAGGCCATCCACTACAACGGGCCGCGGGCGGCGCAGCCCTTCGTGGAGCTGAACTGCGCCGCCGTTCCCGCCGGGCTGCTGGAGACGGAGCTCTTCGGGCACGAGAAGGGCGCTTTCACCGACGCGCGCACCGCCAAGCCGGGGCTGTTCGAGGCCGCAGACGGGGGGGCGCTCTTCCTGGACGAGATCGGCGACCTGCCGCTGCCGCTGCAGGGGAAGATCCTCAAGGCGCTGGAGGAGAAGCAGGTGCGCCGCGTGGGCGCGGTGCGCGGGCGCGAGGTGGACGTACGCATCATCGCCGCCACCCACGTGGACCTGGCGCAGGCGGTGAAGAAGGGCGAGTTCCGCGAGGACCTGTTCTACCGCCTGAGCGTGATCCCCATCCACCTCCCCCCGCTGCGCGAGCGCGGCGACGACGTGCTGCTCGTCGCCGAGCACTTCCTGCGCACCCTGGCCGGGCAGTACGCGATGGACGCGCCCCCCGTCACCCCCGAGGTGCGGCGCGCGCTGCTCGCCCACACCTGGCCGGGGAACGTGCGCGAGCTCAGGAACGGGATCGAGCGCGCGCTGCTGCTGGGCGACGGCGGGCTGGACCCGGCCGACCTCTTTCCCGCCGGCTCGGCGGCCGCCGAGGGACGCGGCGGCGGCGGGGCCATCGCCTTCCCCGCGACGCTGGCCGAGATCGAGCGGAGCGCCGCCTTCGCCATGATGGAGCGGATGGAGGGGAACAAGAGCGCCGCCGCCGAGGCGCTGGGGATCTCGCGCTCGCGGCTCTACCGGCTGCTGGAGGGGACGGACGAGGATGTTGCGGAATGAGACATCCGTCCCGAACCGGAACAGGCGCCGGAACGGCGAAGTACCGTATCCACGCGGGTTTCCACGTGGTTCACCGCTTGCCCTGAACGTGGGGCGACCTGGGTCGCCTGCACCAACCCGAAGCACCGCCATGCGAATCCGACGTATCCCTCCCCTCCTGGGCACGGCGCTCTGTGCCTGGGCCGCGGCCTCGTGCAGCGGCAACAACCCGGCGGGCCCCAGGGAAGTCCCCGAGAGCCAGCTCGTGTTCATCCGTGCCGCGGCCAACGCTCCGCCGCTCGCGACCAACCAGGTGCAGGTCTGGGCGGTGGCGGGCGAGGGGCGGCGCACGGCCATCCCCTACGCGAAGGTCGGGGGCTACGGCGGCGACGACTGCCTGGAGTTCAAGATCCCGGGCGACGCGCTCTGGAAGCGCCCCGACGGCAGCGTGGTGCAGAAGGGCGACTCGGTGCTGATCACCATCACCGTGGTGGACCCGAAGCAGTTCAACTTCCGCTTCGAGCCGTCGGGGGTGCAGTTCCGGGCGAACCATCCGGCGGAGCTGCGCGTCTCGTACAAGTGGGCCGACCACGACTACAACGGCGACGGTCACGAGGACGACAAGGACCAGCACTTCGACTTCAGCCTGTGGAAGCAGGAGGCCGACGCGTCGCCCTGGGTCAAGACCGGAACGGTGAAGGACGCCGACCTGGAGGAGATGCGGGTCGACATCACCAGCTTCACCAAGTACGCACTGGCCGGCGGCTGAGGCCGGCTCGAAATCCAATCGTGGACGCTTCCTTTCCTTCCGCTCTCTCGGTTGACGAGGCCCGCGCGCTCCGTGCGTCCGGCGGCTGGCAGGAGCTCGTGAACCGGGCTGCTGCCCTCCCCGTGGACGAGCTGTTTGCCGAGCCGGAGCTCGCATTCCTGGCGGCCGTGGGATATCGCCGAATCGGGGAGACGTCGCGCGCACTGGAGCTGCTGGCGCGAGTGGAGCCCGAAGCCCGGCGACGGGGCGAGCGGCGTCTGCTGCTGGAGGTCATCAACCTGGTCGGCAACGCGCTCTTCGAGTCGGGCCGGATGGCCGACGCGGAGGAGCGGTACTCGGAGCTGCTGGAAACGTCGACTACCTGGGATGACGAGGAAGGAAAAGCGCGTGCCGCGAACAACCTCGGGGTGCTCGCCAATGTGAGGGGCCGCCGGGACCTGGCGCTGACCTGCTATCAGCGCGCGCTGGCGGCGTACCAGCGGCTCGGCAACGTCCGCGGGCTGGCGGAAACACACCACAACCTCGGCATCTCGTATCGCGACCTGGGGTTCGATCGCGACGCCGACACGCACTTCAGCCGGGCGGCCGAGCTGAGCGAGGAGGCGGGGCTGGAAGACGTGATCGCACTGGCGGAGGCGGAGCGCGCCGGGTTGCGGGTGCGGTGGCGCGACGGACGGCTGGCGGGAGAGATGGCGCGGCGCGCCCTGGAGCGCTTCCAGCGCATCTCCGATCCCACCGGCGCGGCCCAGGCGATCCGGATCATGGGGCTGGCGGCGCTGGCGGAGGGCGATGCGGACGAGGCGGAGGCCCGCCTGACGGAGGCGCTGGAGATCGCCCGCGCCCACGACGACGCGCTGCTGCACGCCGAGGTGCAGCGGGACCGCGGGATGCTCCTGCGCGACCGCGGCGACGCCGGGGCCGCGCGCGAGGCGCTCACCGACGCGGCCGAGCACTTCCAACTGATCGGCGCCGCCGCCGAGGCCGAGGCGCTGCGGGTGATGATCTCGGCGCTGCCCTGACTATTACAGAACGTCTCACGCAGAGACGCAGAGGAACCGGGAGAAAAGCATCGCCGTTCTCTCGGTTCCTCTGCGTCTCTGCGTGAAACGGCCGTTTGCCGACTAGGTCGCCGCCACCCGAACCTTCGGCGTCTCCAGCTCAGGCTCGGGCGTGAAGTCCTCGCCCGGGTTGATGAACCGGTCGGACTCGAACGCGTACTGCTGGTCGTGCAGCTCGCGGTAGCGCCCGCGCCGCGCCATCAGCTCGGCGTGCGTGCCGCGCTCCACGATCTCGCCGTGCTCCAGCACCAGGATCTGGTCGGCGCTGCGGATGGTCGACAGCCGGTGCGCGATCACGAAGCTGGTGCGGCCCTCGCGCAGCCGCCTGAGCCCCTCCTGGATCAGCGCCTCGCTCTCGCTGTCCAGGCTCGACGTCGCCTCGTCCAGGATCAGGATGCGCGGGTCGGCCAGGATGGCGCGGGCGATGGCGATGCGCTGCCGCTGCCCGCCGGAGAGCTTGATCCCCCGCTCGCCCACGATGGTGTCGTACCCCTCGGGGAAGGCGCGCACGAACTCGTCGGCGTGGGCGGTCTTCGCCACCTCCTCGATCTCGGCGCGCGTGGCGTCCGGCCGCGCGAAGCGGATGTTGTCGGCCACGGTGCCGTCGAAGAGGAAGTTCTCCTGCAGCACCACGCCGAGCTGCGCGCGGTAGTCCGCCAGCTTCAGCTCCTCCAGGTCGCGTCCGTCCACCAGCACCTGCCCGGACGTCGGCCGGTTGAAGGCCATCACCAGGCTCACCAGCGTGCTCTTCCCCGAGCCGCTGGAGCCCACCAGCGCGGTGGTGGTCCCCGCCCGCGCGTCCACCGTCACGTCCTTCAGCACCGGCTGGCCGGGGTTGTACTCGAACCAGACGTGGTCCAGCCGCACGTCGCCGCGGATGGACTGCAGGTGGTCGCGCCCGGCATCCTCCTGGTCCTCGGTGACCATCCCCAGGATCTCACGGATGCGGTCGAGCCCGGCGAACGCCTCGGTGATCTGCGTGCCGATGCTGGAGATCTGCATCACCGGGGCGGCGAGCACGGCGGTGAAGGCCAGGTAGCTGAACAGGTCGCCCACCGTCATGGTGCCGTTCATGATCGCCCGGCCGCCCACCACGATCACCACCACCGCCACCAGCCCGATCACCACCGTGGCGATGGACGTCACCGCGCTGATGCCGGTGATGGTGCGCGCCACGTTGCGGAAGAGGCGGTGCGCGCCCTGGGTGAACACGCGCTGCTCGCGCTTCTCGGTGCCGTACGCCTTCACCACCCGGATGCCGCCCAGCGTCTCGTTCAGCCGCCCGGTGACCTCGGCGGTGATCTGCCCCCGCTCGCGGAAGAT
>DASYJZ010000601.1:0-3730 GCA_035995965.1 Longimicrobium sp.
GCCTGCGGACCCTGCACCATCGCGGCCGCGATCGCGCGGTTGAGCGACACCATCGGGTTGTCGGACATCCGCTCCAGCAGGCCGTAGAGCGCGAAGATCTGCGCCCAGTCGGTATCCGCGGGCCGCACGGCCTCGTCGTGAACGGCTGCGATGGCGGCCTGGAGCTGGTACGATCCGACCGAGCCGCGCGAGAGTGCGCTCTCGACCAGCGCGATCCCCTCGGCGATCAGCGCACGATCCCAAAGCGTGCGGTCCTGCTCGTCGAGCGGGACCAGCTCGCCGGCGGGCCCGGTGCGCGCGGCGCGGCGCGCGTCGGTGAGCAGCATCAGCGCGAGCAGCCCCGCGACCTCGCCGTCGTCCGGGAGGAGGGCGTGGACGGCGCGCGTCAGCCGGATCGCCTCGTTGGAGAGGTCGGTGCGCTGCAGGTGCGGGCCGGCGCTGCTGGCGTATCCCTCGTTGAAGATCAGGTAGAGCACGTGCAGCACCGCCCCCAGCCGCTCCGCGCGCTCGGCGGCGCTGGGCATGGTGAAGGCGCCACCGGACGCCTTGATGCTGGCCTTGGCGCGGCTGATCCGCTGCGCCATCGTCGCCTCGGGGACGAGGAAGGCGCTGGCGATCTCCGCCGTGGTGAGGCCGCCCACCGCGCGCAGCGTGAGCGCGATGGCCGACGCCGGCGTCAGCGCGGGATGGCAGCACATGAAGAGGAGGACGAGCGTGTCGTCCTCCTCCGCCCCGATCTCGCTGTCCGGCGGCGGGACGAACGGCTCGGCCGCCGACCGCTCGCTCGCGACCTCGTCCTCGCGGCGGCGCCGTGCCAGCTCGCTGCGCACATGGTCGGTGAGGCGGCGGATGGCGACCTGGTAGAGCCAGCCGCGCGGGTTGGTGGGGGTGCCGGCCACGGGCCACTGCGTCGCCGCGGCGATCAGCGCCTCCTGCACCGCATCCTCTGCGTCCGCCCAGTCGCCGTGGCGCCGGGCGACCGCGCCGAGCACCTGCGGCGCGAGCTCGCGCAGCAGGTGCAGGGCGTCGGACTCCAGGGACCTTGCCGTCACGCGTCGGTGGGAGGCGCGATCCCCACCCCGCGCACCTCGATCGCCATGTTCAGCGGCGCGCCCCCGGGCCCCGGCGCCGCGGACGCCTTGGCCGCGAGCTCGTACGCGCGCTCCGGCGAGTCGACGTCGATGATCCAGAAGCCGGCGAGGAACTCCTTCGCCTCGGGGAACGGCCCGTCCGTCACCGGCGCGCCGTCTTTCCCGGCGCGCACCAGCTTCGCCTGCCCCGGCGGGGTCAGCCCCTGCCCGTCCACCCACTCGCCCGCGTCGGTGAGGTCCTTGTTGTAGGCGTGCATGAAGGCGATGTGCGCCTTGAAGTCCTCCGGCGACCAGTTGTTGACCTGGTAGTCACCGGTCCCGGCGGGCGTGTGCATCATCAGCATGTAGCGCATGGTTCGTTCTCCTGACCCGGGGTTCAGCGCCATTGTCGGCGGTTGCGTGGGAGCCTTCGGTGGCCGTGCGTACAGTAGTCGGAGCCGACGGCGGGTTCTCTACATCGTTGTTTCGGAAGCCGCAACAGGGGCGTCGAACTCGACGGGCTTCGCGGTCACGCGTCGGTCGGCGGCCCGCTCATCACCTCGCGCACCTCGATCGCCATGTCCAGCGGCGCCCCGCCCGGCCCCGGCGCCGCCGATGCCTTCGCCGCCAGCTCGTACGCGCGCTCCGGCGAGTCGACGTCGATGGTCCAGTAGCCGGCAAGGAACTCCTTCGCCTCGGGGAACGGCCCGTCGGTGATCGGCGCGCCGTCCTTGCCGGCGCGCACCAGCTTCGCCTGCCCCGGCGGGGTCAGCCCCTGCGCATCGACCCACTCGCCCGCCGCGGTGAGCTCCTGGTTGAAGGAGTTCAGGAAGTCCATGTGCGCCTTGAAGTCCTCCGGCGACCAGTCGTAGATCTGGTAGTCGCCGCTCCCTGCGGGCACGTGCATCAGCATCATGAAGCGCATGGTTCGTTCTCCTCTCGAGCGTTGGGCGCCGTTGTTGGCGCTTGCGTAGAGAAGTCGGAGCCGACGGCGCGTTCTCTACATCGCCAACCAAGTCAGGTGTGGCTCAGCGAATGTTTGCGGAAGACGGGCTGCCCTGCGCCGCCGAGTCATTGTTCTCAGCTTTGCGTCCTTCCCCCAACCATGGGGCGGCGGTCAGGGATGATGTCTTCCTCATTCCCATTCCACAACGTTCCCTCACCCGGCGCCCCTCGGGGAGCCACCCCAGGTACCAGAACGTCTCCATCTCATCATCTACGGAAAAATCCGTTGACAAGCTCCCTGGAGGGCCTTACCATCTACGGAGAAATCCGTAACAAGGAGATCCGGCCTGTGGACGACATCGCATTCACACCTCGTGAGCTGGACGTCATGAGCATCCTCTGGCGGCTCGGCTCGGCCACCGTGGCGGAGGTCCGCTCGGCGATGGGCGAAGACCTGGCGTACACCTCCGTGCTCTCGGTGCTGCAGGTGCTCGAGGAGAAGGGGTACGTGCACCACCAGGCCGAGGGGCGGGCCTACCGCTACTCACCGTCCGTCGCGCCGGAACGGGCCGGCGACAACGCGCTCGCGCGGATCCGGGAGGCGATCTTCCAGGGATCGGCGGAGCTGATGTTCGTGCAGTTCGTCTCGGACCGCGGCCTGAGCCGCGAGGAGCTGGAGAGCATGCGCCGCCTGCTGGACGAGCGGCTGGAGGGAGAGCCGTGATCGCGTCCTGGATGCTCTACACGCTCTGCGTGAGCCTCGCCGCCGCGCTGGCCGTGGCCGCCCTCGACGCGGCGTGCCGCGCACTGCGGCTGCCGACCCGCCACGTGTGGGCGGCGGGGATGGCCGCCTGCGTCGTCCTGGGCGCCGCGGGGCTGTGGAGGGCCGCCGGCTCACGTCTGGTCCTCCCCACCGCGGGTGAGCCCTCTCTCGCGGTGCCGCGGGGGATCGCCGCCACGCCGGACGCTTCGCTGGCGGCGGCCGTGCTGTCCGCCGCGCGCGGAGGGATCGCACGGGTCGCGGCGAGCGTGGCCGGCGTGGGCGACGGCGCGGGGTTCTGGGTGCTGGGCGGAGGATGGGCGGTCCTCACCGCCATCCTGCTAGCGGCGAGCCTGCTGACGCTCAGGCGCTTTCGGCGCGGCCGCCGTGGCTGGCCGATGGTGCCCATCTCCGGAATTCCCGTGCGCGTGGCGCCGGCCGCCGGGCCCGCCGTGATCGGCCTCCTGCACCCCGAGATCGTCGTTCCCGCATGGCTCCTGGGCGAGCCGGCCGAGCACCAGCGGATGGTGGTGCTGCACGAGGACGAGCACATCCGCGGACGCGATCCGCTGCTTGCCGGCCTCTGCTTCGCCCTGGCCGCGCTGATGCCGTGGAACCCGGTGCTGTGGTGGCTCCTGCGCGGGATGCGGTGGGCGGCGGAGGTCGACTGCGACAGCCGCGTGCTCCGCCACGACGTGCCCGCGCGCGCCTACGGTTCGCTCCTGATCGAGATGGCGGGGCGTGCGCCCCGTTTTTCCCTCGGCGTCTCGCATCTCAGCGAGTCGTCGGCCGCCCTCAAACGGAGGTTGCAAGCCATGACTGCTCGTATGCCGCGCTGGCGCCGAACCCGGGCCGCAGCGCTGGGTGCCCTCGCCGCCCTCGCCCTGGTGGGCGCCTGCGAGGCGCGGATGCCCACCGCCGCCGAGATCGACGCCCTGGACGTCCGCAAGGCCGA
>DASYJZ010000602.1:0-4676 GCA_035995965.1 Longimicrobium sp.
GTTTCCGTTCAGGCACCCGCCGCCTCGATCCGCAGCGAAGCCAGCGCGGCGCGCACGGCCTCGCGCTCGGCGTCTTCCTGGCCGGCGGTGCAGAAGTAGGTGGCGAACACCAGCGTGCCGGGGGCGGTGCCCACGCCCACCATCCAGTACAGCGACTCGCCCTCCTCCACGTCCTCGCTCACGTACTCGCAGAGCGCCAGCTCGCCGCCGCCCTCCAGCGGCACGTCTTCCACCTCGTCCTCCTCCAGCTCCACCCCGCGCTCCTCCAGGAAGGAATACAGCTCCTCGGCCGGGTCGGGAAAGTCCTCGCCGCCGGGGGCGAACGAGATCAGGTGCAGCGTGCCCGCGCCGTCTTCCTTCCACACCTCCAGCCCGTCCTGGTCCTCGTCCGGCGCGGCGGACCACCCGGGGGGTGCCCGCACGGTGAAGCGGCCTTCGGGATCGCGTGCCGTGTCGCTCATCGGGTCGCTCTCATTGCTGAAATGGATCGGCCGCGCAAAATGAGCGACATTGCAGCCGTCTGCAAGCCCCGCCAACGACGCCGGGGAGGTCGCGCAGATCCCCGCCCCACCGGCCGATCCCGGCCTCGACGCCGTCGCCCGCCGCTTCCGGACCACTCCGAGTGGAGTGTCATAGTTGCAGTGACTCAGACGTTACCCTTTTGAGCATGAGATGGGCACGCAAGATGCCTATCCTGCATGCGGCGCCTCGGCCGACGCGCCGTTCCCATCCTCCACGCGGGAGGCGCTTATTCGCACCTTGGGTGTCAGTCTCGTCGCCATCGCAGCCATCGTGGCAAGCCTCACCGTGGCCCGGCAGCGCCAGGAAGTTCCCTCGCGATTCAGGGAAAAGAGGCCAGAACACTCGCCGGCTGCCGTGGACCTGGACCTGGAGGGACTCCGCGCCGCGGGGTTCTGAGCACCGGCAACCAGTCCGCGGAGCGCGTGGTAGCAGAACGGGCGCGGATGTCCCAACTGGGGCATCCGCGCCCGTCCCATTTTCACCCCGTTCCGCAGTCTCTGCTCGATTCGGAACTGCTTTCCCGGTCCCGACTTCCCGTCCAGGCCTCCAGCCTCGGTGGCGGATCTCGGGGTGCGCGGCCCGTGCGGAGCCGCGTCTTTTCACGCCCTCGCATCCTCCCGTAAAGACATCTGGCTCTGCGCTGCCGCAATAGGGCGCGGCAATGACAGGCAAACGTGCCATAGCGGAGCGGCGATGGGACATTCGGGTCATGTTCGGATCAGACTGCTACACGATAGATCTTCAACCCTGCTCAAATCTGAGCGGAACTGTGACTTATCGGCACCCCGCGCTGTGCGCTTTCACTAAGTAGGGTTGACATAAGGGGTTATGGATTGTATCGTTGAGCACAATGTTGAATGCCGACACGGCATTGCGCGGCGCCCGGATGGACGTCGCGCCATTGCTTGGAGTAGACAGGAGACATCGGTTGAAGAAGACCTCCACGAAGAAGCGGATGCGCCTTCGCAACGATACGGGCTCGCTCCTTCGCTCGCGTCCGCTGCAGGCGCTGCTGGTGATGGTGGCCGCCGCGCAGGTGGTGGCGGTCGGCTCGGGGAAGGCCGTGCACGCGGACCAGCCCCGCACCCTGCGCGAGCTGACCGCGCGCGTGGCCTCGGGCGAGCCGGTGGGGCAGATCTCGGCGGTGGTGGTGTCTGCGCCGGTGAAGGCCATCAAGGCGATGGCCGAGGCCGCCCCGCGGAAGCGCGCGGCCGACCGCAAGTCGGCCGCGGCCGAGGAGCTGGCGCTGAAGTACCGCCAGCGCGGGTTCAAGGTGTCGCCGTCGCTGGCGCAGCAGATCCACGCCGCCGCCGTGGCGAACCGCATCGATCCGACGGTGGCCTTCGGCCTGGTGCGCACCGAGAGCGAGTTCCAGAGCAGCGCGACCAGCCCGGTGGGCGCCATCGGCCTCACGCAGCTCATGCCGTCGACCGCACGCTGGTTCCAGCGGGGGATCACGCGCAGCGACCTGCGCAACCCCGAGGTGAACCTGCGCATCGGCTTCCGCTACCTGCGCGAGCTGATCGACAAGTACCAGGGCGACACCGAGTTGGCGCTGACCGCCTACAACCGCGGCCCTGGGACGGTCGACCGCGTGTTGAAGCGCGGCGGCAACCCGGACAACGGCTACGCCGGCATGGTCCTGGGCCGCAAGCGCCGCTGAGTCTGAGCGGACCGGGAACGAACGGACGAAGAGGACCCCCGACGCTGGCCTGTCGGAGGTCCTCTTTTCATTCGGGTTCGCGATCACGTCTTCGTCCCCATTCGTTGAGAAGACGCGGCCTGGCGAAGGGCCGGATGGCTACTTGTCCGACATCGCCCGGTTCTTCTCGATGTAGCTGGTCCACTCCGGCGGCACGTCGGTGTCGGGGAAGATGGCCTGAACCGGGCACTCGGGCTCGCACGCGCCGCAGTCGATGCACTCGTCGGGGTTGATGTAGTACTGGTCCTCCGCCTCGTAGATGCAGTCAACGGGGCAGACCTCCACGCAGCTCGCGTCCTTCGTGCCGATGCAGGGCTCGGCGATCACGTACGGCATATTCGCACTCCGGAACGGTTATTCTGGGGTCGCCGGACAGACGCTGCCATCGGCCGGGGATAGGATAGCGGACGAAACGCCGCTTGTCCACCCTTTTCTAGAACGAACGTTCGAACGGTACCCTACAGGTGCTCTTCGCACCAGTCCAGCGTGGCCTCGGCTACGGTCCTCAGGTCGTCGCTGGGCCCCTCGTACGGGTGCTTGACGCCGAAGACGTGGTCGGCGCCCTTCACCACCATCAGTTCGGCGTTCTCGCCCGCCGCGGCGAAGAGGGCGTGCGCGTCGGCCACCGGCACCGACGTATCCGCGTCGCCATGGACGATGAGCCAGGGTTGCGCGACCCGCGCCGCGGCCGCGGCGATGTCGAGGCGCTCGCGGTTCTGCTGCAGGTCCACCCAATAGTCCGGCCCGATCGGCATCTGCTGCCTGGTGCGGGCGTTCTCTATCGACACGTCCTCGCCGCGCCGCCAGGCGGCGATCTGCTTCGCGCTCCAGCGCGACGGGATGTCGGCGATGGCGGCGAGAGTGACCAGCGCGTTGATTCGCTCGTCCTCCGCCGCCGCGATCACCGCCGCGCCGCCGCCGCGCGAGTGACCCACCACCCCGATGCGCCCCATCTTCCGTCCACCGAGCCGCCCCGCCGCCAGCGCGTCGATCACCGCGCGGAGCTCGTCCAGCTCGCGCGTGTGCGTGTTCTCGCGAAAGAGGTCGAGCGCCGAGAACTCGCCTTCGGGCCCGATGCCGTTGCGCGAGAAGTCGAAGCTCACGGCCGCGTGTCCGGCGAGCGCGAGCGCCCGCATCAGCGCGGGCCAGGGTCCCCAGTTGCGGAACCCTTTGAAGCCGTGGACGAAGACAACGGCGCTCTTCGGCTTCGCGCCCTCAGCCACGCGCAGGTCGCCGCGGATCGGCGGCCCCCCGTCTGCCGGGCGGATCTCGAATCCGGTGCGGGTGATTCGATGCGGGGATGGGTCGGTCATCGGGCTCCAGATAAGTGCCAAGTGCCAGGTGCTTAAGTGCTACGCGACATGGGCTGCCCTTCCCACTCCTGCTGTCCCCTGTCCCCTGCCGCTACACCATCGGGCAGCCGGCGCACGGGACTGCCTTGGGGCAGCCCTCGCAGGGAAGGCCGTCGGGCGCGCCCTCGGTCTCGGCGAAGAGCTCGGCAAGGCGGGCGGCGAGGTAGCGGACGCGGCGGGAGTTGTTCGGGTCCTCGAACTCTCCTTCGCGCGCCGTGCCCAGCGTGCCCGCCGCGGCCCCGGCGACGATGCGGCGGAGCTGGTCGAGCTCCGCGGCGGCCATCGGGCCGAGGCCGGGGATCGGCTGGCGCGGCGCGCGCTCGAGCTTCACCACCTGGCGGGCGAAGGAGACGAACATCGAGCACGCCTCCGGGCAGGGGACGGCCGCGTCTCCCTCCACCAGCCCCTCGTCCGCGAAGCCGAGGAAGGTGCCGGCATCCAGGTCCCATGCCACGCGCCGCAGGCACACCGCGTCGGCGCAGCAGGCGCGCACGACGTTGGGCACCACGGGGTCCGGCAGCAGCTTCACCGCGCCGTAGATCCCGGTCTGCCGCCGCGCCGTCTCGCGCCAGTGCGTCACCCGCAGCGTACCCGTGCGCCCCGCGTGCCAGTGGACGGCACAGGCGGGATAGAGGTAGTCGAGCGCGGTCCACAGCCCCGCCGCGTCCAGCTCCACCAGCGCCCACCCCTGCCGCAGGTTCGGCGCCGTCTTCAGCGGACGGTGCTCGCCGGCGTTGGTGACCTGCGCGATCTCCCGCGCGAAGAACGGGTCGCCCGACACCCACTCCAGCGAGGTGAGCGTGCGATTCTGGTCGCGCCTGTGGCGGACCTCGTAGCGCCCACCGCCGGTCGCGAGCAGCCGCGCCTCCAGGAACACGCGGCCGGCATCCCCCGCCTCGTCCACCCAGGCCGCGAGGGCCCGCCGCGCCTCGGCCACCGCGCCGGGCGCGTGCGCGCCGCGCAGCGCCGGCGCGTCAGACACCGGCGGCCTCCGCGATGCGCACGTCGTCCGGCACCTCCGCGCCGGCCTCCCGGGCGCGCTGCAGGATGATCCGGGCCACCTCGGGAAAGGTGCCCACGGGCGGCGTGTACCAGATCGT
>DASYJZ010000603.1:0-8912 GCA_035995965.1 Longimicrobium sp.
GCGCGGACGTGCGGGAGTGCGGGAGTGTGCTGGACTCCGCGCGGGTGCAGCGGATGCACGCGGGCGCGGCGGTCCTCGAATACGTCGGGCGCACGGACTTCCAGGTGAAGGTGCGCGGGTTTCGCGTGGAGCCGGGGGAGATCGAGGCGGCGCTGACGGAGCATCCGTCCATCGTCCAGGCCGCAGTGGTCGCGCGCGGCGACGGCGCGGCGAAGCGGCTGGCGGCGTACGTCGTGGCCGCGGCGGGGGCGGAGGTGTCGATCCCCGGGCTGCGGGCGCACCTGGCCGGGCGGCTGCCGGAGTACATGGTGCCGGCCGCGTGGCGGGTGATGGAGGCGCTCCCGCTCACCCCCAGCGGCAAGGTGGACCGCCGCTCGCTGCCGGACGCGGAGGCCGTGGCCACCGCCGCGCACGTCCCTCCGCGCACGCCAGCCGAGCGGCTGGTGGCGGACGCGTGGGAGGCGGTGCTGGGCGTCCGCCCCGGCGCGCACGACAACTTCTTCGACCTGGGCGGCCACTCGCTGCGCGCCACGCAGGTGATCGGGCGCATCCGTCGGGCGTTCGGGATCGACCTGCCGCTGCGGGCGCTCTTCGAGGACCCGACCGTCGCCGGGCTGGCGGAGCGCGCCGCCGAGGCGCGCCGCGGCGAGGAGGTGCATCTGCCGCCGCTGGTGCCCACGGAGCGCGGGCGCAGCACGCCGCTGTCGTTCGCGCAGCAGCGCTTCTGGTTCGTGGACCGCACCGGCGTGGCCGGCGGCGCCTACAACATGGTGCACGTCTACGAGATGTGGGGCGACCTGGACGCCGCCGCGCTGGAGCGGGCGCTGAACGGGCTGGTGGCGCGGCACGAGTCGCTGCGCACCACCTTCCACTTCCGCGGGGTCGAGCCGGTGCAGGAGGTGGCGCCGGAGCTCTTCATCCCCCTGGAGGTCGTGGACCTGGCATCGCTCCCCGAGCGCGAGGACGAGGCGAAGCGGCTGGCGGACGAGCACGCGCGCGCGCCCTTCGACCTGGCCGCGGGCCCGCTGATCCGCTGGCGGCTGCTGCGGCTTGCGGCGGACGAACACAATCTCCTGCTGGACCTGCATCACGTGGTCTGCGACGGCTGGTCGCTCGGGGTGCTGAACCGCGAGTTCGCCGAGCTCTACGCCGCCGAGGTCGAGGGGCGCCCGCACACGCTGCCGCCGCTCCCCATCCAGTACGCCGACTTCGCGCTCTGGCAGCGCGAGCGGCTGGACGGGCCGGTACTGGAGCAGGAGCTGGCGTGGTGGCGCGAGCGGCTGGAGGGCGCCCCCACGCTGGCGCTCCCCACCGACCGCCCGCACCCGCCGGTGCAGAGCTTCCGCGGCGAATCCGTCCCCTTCTCCATCCCGGCGGAGCTCACGCACCGGGTGGACGCGCTCGGCCGCGCGGAGGGCGCCACCGCGTTCATGGTGCTGCTGGCCGCCTTCTCCACGCTGCTGGCGCGCTGGTCGGGGACGGACGACGTGGTGGTGGGCTCGCCCGCGGCCGGGCGGGTGCCGGAGGAGACGGAGGGGCTGATCGGCGTCTTCGTCAACACGCTGGCGCTGCGGGCCGACCTCTCCGGCGACCCCACCTTCCGCGAGGCGCTGCGGCGCGTGCGCGAGACCACGGTGGACGCCTACGCGCACCAGGAGGTGCCCTTCGAGCGGCTGGTGGAGGAGCTGAAGGTGGAGCGCAGCCTGAGCGCCCATCCCGTGTTCCAGGTGATGTTCTCGTTCCACTCCGAGGGCGGCTCGCACTCGCCGGAGCTCCCCGGCCTGGAGGTGCGGGTGCGCGAGGGCGACACGGCCACCGCCAAGGTCGACCTGATGTTCGCCGCCGGCCACGGCGACAACGGCGTCGCCGCGGTGCTGGAGTACGCGGCGGACCTCTTCGACCGCGCGACCATGGAGCGGGTGGCGGAGCGCTTCGTCGTGCTGCTGGCGGCGGCGGTGGACGACCCCGACCTCCGCGTCTCCGCGCTCCCGGTGATGCCGGCGGACGAGGCCGCGCTGGTGCTGGAGGACTTCAACCGCACCGGCCGCGCATTCCCCGGCGGGCTCTGCATCCACGCGCTCTTCGAGGCGCAGGCCGCCCGCACGCCCGACGCGGTGGCGGTGTCCGCCGGCGAGGCGCGGCTGACCTACGGCGAGCTAGACCGGAAGTCGAACCGGCTCGCCAACCGGCTGCGGGCGCTCGGCATCGGCCCCGAGGTGCCGGTCGCGGTGTGCATGGAGCGCACGCCCGACCTGGTGGTGGCGCTCTACGGGGTGCTGAAGGCGGGCGGCGCCTACGTCCCCGTGGACCCGGCGTACCCGGCGGAGCGCATCGCCTTCATGCTGGCCGAGTCCGGCGCGCCCGTGGTGCTCACCCACGCCTCCCTCGCCGCCGCGCTCCCGCCGACCGACGCGCGCCTGCTGCGGATGGACGCCGACCGCGCGGAGCTCGACGCCGAGCCGGACACGCGGTCAGAGACGGGGGTGGGCGAGCGCAATTTGGCGTACGTCATCTACACCTCCGGCTCGACGGGGCGGCCGAAGGGGGTGGAGATCGAGCACCGCAGCACGGTGGCGCTCCTCCACTGGCTGCGCGAGCACGTGAGCGACGCCGAGCGCGCGGCGGTGCTCGCCTCGACCTCGGTGTCGTTCGACGTCTCCATCGCCGAGCTCTTCGGCACCCTCTCCTGGGGCGGCAAGGTCGTCCTGGTGCGCGATGCCCTGGCCGTGCGCGGCCTGGAGGAAGCGGTCGTGCTCGCGAGCATGGCCCCGAGCGCCGCCGCCGAGCTGCTGCGCACCGGCGACATCCCCCGAAGCCTCCGGCGGCTGAACCTGGGCGGCGAGGCGCTGCCGCCGTCGCTCGCTCGCGGGCTGCACGCGCTGGGGACGCTGGAGATGGTGGGCAACTACTACGGGCCCACGGAAGACACCACCTACTCCACCTGGGCGGCCGTGGCGTCCGGTGCTGAGCGCGTCCCCGTCGGCCGCCCGGCGCCGAACAAGCGGCTCTACGTGCTGGACGGCGCGCTGCGACCGGTGCCGCTCGGCGCCATCGGCGAGCTGTGGATCGCGGGCGGGGGACTGTCGCGCGGCTACCACGGCCGGCCGGGATTGACCGCCGAGCGCTTCCGCCCGGACCCGTATTCGGGGGAGCCCGGGGGGCGGATGTACCGCGTGGGCGACCGCGTCCGCTACCTGGCCGATGGGACGCTGGAGTACCTGGGGCGCACCGACTTCCAGGTGAAGATCCGCGGCCACAGGGTGGAGCCCGGCGAGGTGGAGGCGGTGCTCGCGCAGGACCCGCTGGTGCACGAGGCGGTGGTCGCCGTGCGCGGCGACGGCGCCGCGGCGCGGCTGGTGGCCTGGGTCGTCCCCGCGAACGGGAGCGCGCCGGCGGCCGAGCTGCGCGCGTGGCTGCGGACGCGCCTCCCCGCGTACATGGTGCCCGCGGCGTTCGTGGAGCTGGCGTCGCTCCCCCTCTCACCCAACGGCAAGGTGGACCGCGACCGCCTCCCCGACCCGGCCCCCGAGCGCCCGTCCGACCCCGTCCCGGGGAGCGACACGGAGCGCGAGATCGCCCGCGTCTGGCAGGAGGTGCTGGGCGTCCCGACGGTGGGGCTCGACGAGAACTTCTTCGAGATCGGCGGGCACTCGCTGCTGCTGGCGCGCGTGCAGGAGCGGCTGCGCGAGGTGACGGGGCGCGCGGTGGGGGTGATCGACCTCTTCCAGTTCTCCACCGTCCGCGCCCTCGCCGAGCACCTCGACGCCCCCTCGGAGGTGCCCGCCGAGGACGGTTCCGCCGCGCCCAAGCCCGGCGAGGACCGCGCGGCGATGCGGCGCGAGATGCTGCGGCGCGGGCGGCGGTAGGGGATGGTGGCAGCGGGAAACGCTCGGGGGATGGGTGTCAGCGACTTCGCACGTGGCGATGCTCGCGCCGCGCGGAAGGGCTTGGGGTGCAGTCCGCGAAGGCGGACTTGGTGCCGTTCCAGCGGCGGGTTTCCAACCCGTCGTGCCGGTGAGGCCGGCCCATCGCACCGCCGGTGAGGCATGCGCCGCGGTGGAGTCCGCGAAGGCGGACTGTGTGCCGTTGTAGCGGCGAGTTTACTCGCATCGTCGCGATTCTCCGGGCACCTGCACACCGCTCCGGGACGCACGCCGACGCCGCGTCATGGCTGGCCTGGGATCGCTGGCCGGCTGTCGCGCCGCTGCCGCGCCCGGGCCACGTGGCGTCCGCGGTTAGATCCTCACGGCGCTGCCGTCACCGGTGCTTGGCAGGTACGGCGGGACCGCGCCTCAGGATGACGTCTCTTCTTTTTTCTTTTTTTAGGCACGAAGATGATGGATACAGAGATCGAGATCGAAGAAGGCCACGAGTTCGACGTCGCCGTGGTGGGGATGGCGGGGCGCTTTCCGGGGGCGGATGACCTGGAGACGTTCTGGAGCAACCTCCGCGGCGGGGTGGAGTCGATCACCTTCTTCGGCGACGACGAGCTGCGCGCCGCCGGGTACCCCGACGAGGTGCTGCGCGACCCCGCGTTCGTGCCGGCCGTCGGCCGGCTGTCCGACGTGGAGCACTTCGACGCGGCCTTCTTCGGCTACTCGCCGCGCGAGGCGGAGGCGCTGGAGCCCGGCCATCGCCTCCTGCTGGAGTGCGCCTGGGAGGCGATCGAGGACGCGGGCTACGACCCGGCGCGCCTCCCCGGCACCGCCGGCGTCTACGCGGGCGCCGCGGGAACCGGCTACTCCGAGGTCAACATCCGCGGCAACCCCGAGATCATGGCGGCGCTCGGCGAGTTCCAGGTGAAGCTGAACAGCGCGCCCGACTTCCTGGCCACCCGCGTCGCCTACAAGCTCGACCTGCGCGGCCCCGCGCTCAGCGTGCAGACGGGGTGCTCCACCGGCCTGGTCGCCACACACCTGGCCGCGCAGAGCCTGCTCCGCGGCGAGTGCGACCTGGCGCTGGCCGGCGGCTCGTGCGTCGTCGTCCCCCAGGTCTCCGGCTACATGCACGCGCCCGGCGGCATCCTCTCCCCGGACGGGCACTGCCGGCCCTTCGACGCGCGATCCGGCGGCGCCATCGGCGGGAGCGGCGTCGGCGTGGTCGTGCTCAAGCGGCTCGCCGACGCGCTCCGCGACGGAGACCCGGTGCGCGCGGTGATCCGCGGCTCGGCCGTCAACAACGACGGCTCCGCCAAGGTCGCCTTCACCGCCCCCGGCGTGGAGGGCCAGGCCGCCGTGATCGGCGAGGCGCTCTCGCTGGCCGGCGTCGATCCCGACACCGTGGGCTACGTGGAGACGCACGGCACCGCGACGGAGCTGGGCGACACCATCGAGATGGCGGCGCTCACCCGCGCCTTCCGCGCCTCCACCGCGCGCACCGGCTTCTGCGCGGTCGGCGCGGTGAAGAGCAACGTCGGCCACCTCGACACCGCCGCGGGGATCGCGGGGCTGATGAAGGCGGTGCTGGCGCTGGAGCACGGCGAGATCCCGCCGGTGGTCCACTTCACGGAGCCCAACCCGCGCATCGACTTCGCCGCGAGCCCGTTCTACGTGGCCGACCGGCTGGTCCCCTGGAACCCCGACGGCCATCCCCGCCGCGCCGGCGTGAGCTCCTTCGGCATCGGCGGGACGAACGCGCACCTGGTGCTGGAGGAGGCGCCCGCGCCGGTGCCGTCCGGCCCCGCGCGCCCCTGGCAGCTCCTGCCCTTCTCCGCCCGCAGCGGCGCGGCGGCGGACGCGGCCGTCGCGCGGCTCGCCGACCATCTCCAGAAGCATCCCGAGCTGCCGCTGGCCGACGTCGCCTACACGCTGCGCGAGGGCCGCCGCGTCTTCCCGCATCGCCGTATGGTCCTCGTCCGCGAGGGCGAGGACGCGCCGGCGATCCTGCGCGGCGCCGTCCCCGAGCGCATCGCGGGCGGCGTGGCGGGGGAGAAGCCTTCCGTCGCCTTCCTGTTCGCGGGATTGGGGGACCACTACCCGAACATGGCGCGCGGGCTGTACGAGTCCGAGCCCGTCTTCCGCGCCGACGTGGATCGCTGCGCCGAGATCCTCCGCCCGCTGCTGGACCTCGACATCCGCGAGGCGCTCTTCCCCGGCGACGCCCCGTCCGACGCGGCGCCGTCCAGCGGTGGGATCGACCTCAAACGGATGCTGGGGCGCGACGAGCCGGACCCCGCCGCGGGCGCGCTGAACCGCACCGAGCTGGCGCAGCCCGCCGTCTTCGTCATCGACTACGCGCTGGCGAAGCTGTGGATGAGCTTCGGCGTCGTCCCCGCCGCGGTGATCGGCCACTCGCTGGGCGAGTACGCCGCCGCCTGCATCGCCGGCATCCTCTCGCTCGAGGACGCGCTGACGCTGGTCGCGGGTCGCGCGAAGCTGATCCAGTCGCTCCCCGCCGGCGCCATGCTCGCCGTCTCCGCCGAGCCCGCGGCGGTGCGCCGGCACCTGACCGCGGACGTCGCCGTCGCCACGGTGAACGCCCCCGGCCTCTGCGTCGTCGCGGGGCCGGAGGACGCGGTCGCGGCCGTCGAGGCGCGGCTGGCCGGGGCCGGGATCGTCGCGCGGCGGCTGTCGACCACGCACGCCTTCCACTCGCCGATGCTGGGGCCCGCGGCGGACGGGCTGGCGCGGCTCGCGTCGTCCGTGCGCCTCGCGCCGCCGCGCGTGCCGATGATCTCGAACGTCACCGGCACCTGGATCACCGAGGCGGAGGCGACGGACCCGGGCTACTGGACGCGCCACATGCTCGGCACCGTCCGCTTCGCCGAGGGCGTCGGCGAGCTGCTGCGCGGGCCGGGGCGGGTGCTGCTGGAGATCGGGCCGGGGCAGACGCTCTCGACCTTCGTCCGCCAGCGGAGCGGGGATGGAGAGGAGGCGCCGGCCGCCGTCATCCCCTCCATCCGCTACGCGTACGACCGCCGGCCGGACGCGGCGGTGCTGCTGGAGGCGCTCGGCCGGCTCTGGCTGGCCGGCGTCACGCCCGACGGCGCCGCCTTCCACGGAGGCGAGCGCCGGCGGCGGGTCCATCTCCCGACCTATCCGTGGGAGAAGCAGCGCTACTGGGTCGATGCGATCGAGTGGACGGGGGATGAATTCGCCGCACCGCGCCGCGGCAAGCGCCCGGACCCGGCGGACTGGACCTGCGTCCCCACCTGGACCCGCACCTCCGCCGCGTCCCCGGCCGACGCCGCCCGCGTCCTCGTCGTCTGCGACGGCAGCCCCGACGCCGAGTCGCTGGCAACCGCGCTGTCGGTGGATGGTCGCACGGTAACGGTCGTCCGATCGGGAGATGCGTTCGTGCGCACGGCGGACGGGTTCGCGCTGCGTCCGACCGCGCGCGACGACTTCCGCGCGCTGGCCGCCGCGGTGGCGGACGCGCCGCCCGAGGTCGTCGTGCACGTCGGCAACGATCCCATCGCCTTCCTGCTGCTCGCGGGCGCGCTCGGCCACGCGGGAGTCGAGGCGCGCCTCGTCGCCGTCACCCGCGGCGCGCAGGAGGTGACGGGGGATGAAGACCTGTACTCGCGAGCGGCCGCGATCCTCGGCGCCTGCCGGGTGGTCCCGCAGGAGCACCCGTCGCTGAAGTGCCGCGCCGTCGACGTCGCCGCAGAGGCGTCCGCCGCGCGCCTGGCGGACGAGGTGCTGGCGGCGGCGGAGGAGCCCGTGGTGGCACTCCGCGGGCGCCACCGCTGGGCGCGCGGCTTCCGCGCGGCGCGGCCGGAGCGCGCGGCGGCGGCGGTGCGCGAGGGCGGCGTCTACGTCGTCGCGGGCGGGATGGAGGCACGCGGCGGCGCCCTGGCCGACGCGCTCGCCCGCACCCCCGGCGTGAAGCTCGGCATCATCGACGACCGGCTCCCCTTCCGCGGCGAGCTGGACAACTTCCTCACCCTGCTGAGCGAGGCCAACCCAGCCCGTGCCGCGGGCCTGAAGGTGGTCGAGCTGGAGCGGAGGGGCGTCCCCATCGAGCTGCAGCGCGCCGAGCCGGGGAACGCCGAGGCGCTGGCGGCGGCGCTCGACCGCATCGAGACGCGCTTCGGCCCGATCCACGGCGTGGTGCACTCGCTGGACGTCGACCAGCTCGCCGACCTCGCCGCGACCGACGAGGTGCAGCCGGCCGCGTGGGCGCTGGAGCTGGACCACCTGGAAGCGCGCGTCGCCGCGCTGGATGCCGCGGTCGAGGGGCGCGACCTGGACTTCGTGCTGGCCGAGTCGTCGCTGGCGGGCGTGCTGGGGAGCTTCGGCCGCGTGCGCGTGGCGATGGCGAACGCGCTGGTGGACGCCCACGCCCAGCGCGCGGCCCGCGCCGGGCGCGGCTGGACGAGCGTCGCATGGGACCGCTGGACCGACGGCCCGGTGCCGGACGACGACCCGCTGTGGATCACCGTCGGCGAGCTGCCGGCGGCGCTGGCGCGGGTGCTGGCGCTGGCGGGCGAACCCAACGTGCTGGTCTCCACCGGCGACCTGGAGGAGCGCGTCCGCCAGTCCACCGCGCCGGCGCCGGATGCCGTTGCCGCCGCGCAGCTCTACGCGCGTCCCGACGACCTGGGCACCGCCTACGCCGCGCCCGAGAACGAGCTGGAGGAGCGCATCGCCGACGTCTGGCAGTCGCTGCTGGGCGTGGACCGCGTGGGCGTGCACGACGACTTCTTCGCGCTCGGCGGCCACTCGCTGCTGGCGACGCAGATCATCGCGCGGCTCAAGGACATGTTCGAGCTGGAGCTGCCGCTCAAGGTGATCTTCGAGGCGCCGACCATCGCCAAGCTGGCGGTGCTGGTGGAGGAGGCCATCCTCGCCGAGATCGAGGAGCTCAGCGAGGACCAGGCGGAGGCGCTGGTGGCGGGGTAGTGCGGACCGCGGCGCAGCGCCCTCTCCGGCTCGCTTAGGCTCGCCACCTCTCCCGTACCGGGAGAGGTA
>DASYJZ010000604.1:0-8291 GCA_035995965.1 Longimicrobium sp.
CCTGGCCGGGCCGGACGTGACGACCGCCGCCGAGGTGGTGGACCTGCTGCAGAAGCTCACCGGCAAGCGCACCCTGCGGCTGCCGATCCCCGAGGCGCTGGCCAGGCTGGGGGTGGGCGCCGCCGAGACGCTGGGGATCGACCTGCGCGTGACCGGCGATCAGGTCACCATGCTGCTGGAGGGGAACGTGCTCGCGCCGGCCGAGGTGAACGCGCTCACCGACACCTTCGGCGTGACGCCGCTGACGCTGGCCGAGGGGCTGGGGCGGCTGGTGGACGACCTGCCCGAGCGGCTGCCCTCGGAGGGGACGGGGTCGCTGGAGGGACAGCGCTACTGGGCCGACATCCGCGGCAGCACGCTGTCGGCCGACGCGCTCTTCGAGCTCTTCCGCCGCGAGTTCCGCACGCTGCCGCCGGAGGGGCTGCTGGAGCTGGGCCCCGAGCCGGGGGCGCAGACGGAGCTGGAGGAGGGGAACACGCTCACCATGGCGCTCCCGCTGCGGGGGAACATCCAGGTGCGGGTGGCGGAGATCCGGGACTGGGCCATCACCTGCGTCACGCTCCGCGGCCATCCCCTCTCGGGCGCCATCCGCTTCCTGGTCGAGGAGCCTGCGGCGGGGGTGCTGCGCTTCGAGGTCCGCTCCTACACGCGCCCGTCGGACCTGGTGGACCTGATCGGGATGCGCACCTTCGGCAAGGTGGCGCAGAAGGCCACCTGGCGCTCGGTGGTGGAGCGGGTGGTGGAGCGCAGCGGCGGATCGTCTGCCGACGGGGTGCAGGAGGAGACGCGCACGCTGGAGGGGCGCGACGCAGACGAGGTTGAGCGGTGGGTGGAGGAGGTAGTGATGCGGCAGAAGCGGAAGGCCGCGCCCACGCCCGGGTCCGCGGAGCGGGCTGCGTAGAACAAACAAACAGGGTCTCACGCAGAGCCGCAGAGCCGCGGAGAAAACCGCTGCGGCTCCGCGGCTCTGCGTGATCCGATCCTCCCGATCAACTGTGCATTCGTGCAAAAACCCGAGACGTCATCCTGAGGCCGACCACGTCTCGTCCTTCTATCCGGCAAAGATCTGGCAGGCCGAAGGATCTATAGCCGGCCGATCGAAACACTTCAGGAATGCCCGGCTGATCAGGGAATGTGGTATGAGAGAACCTTATTTGGCCGGGGTGATGTGGCGGTAGCGCGCTTTCACGATCTCAAAGAAGCCGAAGGCGCCCAGCCCGACGGCGACGAGCGCCAGGAGGAAGCGTCCGTGCGGCTGCTCGCGCACGCTCTCCAGCGCGCCGGCGGGCATCCTGGCCTCGCCGGGGCGCGCGTGCCAGGCGGCGAGCGCCAGCCATGCGCCGACCACGCCGAACACCACGCCGCGCGCGGCCACGCCGATCCGCCCGGCGACCTTGAAGGCGCGCTGCATCCCGGGGCTCAGGGAGGAGAGGTCCAGCCGCTTCTCGGGCTCCTTGGCGACCGAGCGGTAGAGGAGCCACAGCCCGTAGCCGGCGATCCACGCGCCCACCGCGAGCAGGGCCCAGCGGCCGAGTGGGTGCTCCATCACCGGCGCGGTCCAGCGGCCGGCGCTGGTCTGGTCGTGCTCGGGCGGGCCGCCCAGGGCCAGCCTCACCGCCGCGGCCGCCATCCCCAGGTAGACGAAGCAGGTGAATAGATACGAAGCGCGCTTGCCGAGCGCCTTCGGCTTCGTCCCCTTCCGCTCCGGGTCGAGCACCGCCTGCACGAAGCGCCACGCCGCGTAGCCGAGGAGCCCCACCGCGAGCACCGCCAGCATCACCCGGCCCAGCGGCTGGCGGAGCAGCTCGGTCATGGCGCCGCGCGTCGCCGCCGGGCGCCGCTGTCCGAACGCCGCCTGCCCGGCGAGGAGCGCCACCACCACGTAGACGACGCCGCGGGCGAGGTATCCCGCCCGCGCCAGCGCCTCCACCCACGGCGCCGCCTCGCGCGCCGCGCGCTTCACGTGCCGCTTCGCCTCTCCCGCGACCGTCATCCCATCCCCCGGTGATCGTCCCCTGTCGCCTTTCATTCGCGTGCGGAAGAGCAAGGATGCGACCACTCGCTCCGAATACCCCGATCCGTCAGCACTGGCACTTGGCACTTGGCACTTGGCACTTGGCACTTCCCCCGGCGCGCGGTAGGTTGGGGCGGTTTTCGCCGGGCGTCCGCGCCTGGCGCGTGAGCGGGCAGCGGCGGCCCGCCGGCATCGAAAGCAGAGGTGAACGTTGGCGGACAGCAACTTCGACATCGTCGTGATCGGCGCCGGCCCCGGCGGCTACGTGGCCGCCATCCGCGCCGCCCAGCTCGGATACAGCACCGCGTGCGTGGAGGAGGGGAACCTCGGCGGCGTCTGCCTGAACATCGGCTGCATCCCCACCAAGGCGCTGCTGGAGAGCGCGGCCATGATCTCGCACCTGGCCCACGCCAGGGACTTCGGCGTGACCGTGGGCGAGATCAAGACCGACCTGGCGCAGGCGGTCAAGCGCTCGCGGCAGGTCTCCGACCGGCTGGTGAAGGGGATCGGCTTCCTCTTCAAGAAGAACAAGGTCACTCACCTGGCCGGGCGCGGACGGCTGCTCGGCAAGGGGAAGGTGGAGGTGACGGGAAAGGACGGGAAGAAGCAGACGGTCACGGCGAAGCACGTGATCGTCGCCACCGGGTCGCGCCCGCGCGACCTCCCCTTCCTGAAGATCGACCACGAGCGTGTGTGGGACTCGACGGACGCCATGCTGGCGCAGTCGCCGCCGAAGACGCTGGCGATCGTGGGCGCGGGGGCGATCGGCTGCGAGTTCGCGGACGTGTACGCGGCGTTCGGCACGCAGGTCACCATCATCGAGGTGGCCGACCGCATCCTGCCGCTGGAGGACAAGGACTGCTCCACCGTGGTCGAGAAGAGCTACCGCAAGCGGGGGATGACGGTCCTCACCGGAACGAAGCTGGAGAAGGCGGAGATCGGCAAGGAGGGCGTGAAGCTCACGGTGAAGACGCCCAAGGGAGAGACGCAGACGATCGAGGCCGAGCGCGTGCTCTCCGCCATCGGCCGCGCGCCGCTGGTGGAGGAGATCGGGCTGGACGCGGCGGGGGTGAAGCTGGACGAGAAGGGCTTCATCAAGATCGACCGGCAGATGAAGACGAACGTCGAGGGCGTCTACGCCATCGGCGACGTGGCCGGCCCGCCGCTGCTGGCGCACAAGGGCTCGCACGAGGGGGTGCAGTGCGTGGAGGCAATCCACGGCGACCCGCATGCCGGGATCGACTACGGCAACATCCCCAACTGCACCTACTGCCACCCCGAGGTCGCCTCCGTGGGCCTCACCGAGGAGCAGGCGCGGGAGAAGGGATACGACGTGGAGGTGGGCAGCTTCCCCTGGACCGCCAACGGCCGCGCGCTGACCGCGGGCGACACCGAAGGCTTCGTGAAGGTCATCCGCGACAAGAAGTACAGCGAGGTCCTGGGCGCCCACATCGTCGGCCCACACGCGACCGAGCTCATCGCCGAGTTCGTCGTCGGCCGCCACCTCGAATCGACGATGGATGAGATGGACCGCGCGATGCACCCGCACCCGACCCTCTCCGAGGCCATCGGCGAGGCCGCGCTGGCCAGCCTCGGGCACGCGCTGCACATCTAGGCACCGCCCGATGGATCGTTCGACGAGGCCGGCCGCGGAGCACTCCGCGGCCGGCTTCATTCACGTCCCCCGACATCCGCTCTCGTTGCGCCACTCAAAAATTGTTCTTTGGTTCGATCCCCACCGCCGTTATACTGCCACCGCCTGACATATCGCGCGGGTTCTTGCACCGTTCGACCCGGGTATCGCCAGGACCGCGGCCTCCCGGACGCGGAGCGGTTTTCCAGAAAAACCCATCCCCCATCTTTCCGCGTCCCCGGCGCACGAGACGGCGTTTCGCGCCAGCGCACGGACGAGCAGTGCAGGCTTCCCGTTCATTCACACCGAGGAGAGAGACGATGAGACGTGCGCATGCCGTAGTCGCTGTGCTCACGCTGTCCATGATCGCCCTGCCGTCGTGCAAGGGCGACCAGGCGGGGTCCGGGGGGCAGGCGGGGCGAGACACCTCCTCCACGCTGCCGGACACGACGTGCGCGGACCCGAGCAAGTGGAACCAGCTCTGCTCCACCATTCCGCACGAGGTGATGGTCACGCTGGGCGGCGACTACCACGGGCTGGTGCCGGCCACGCAGACGCGCTTCGACTCGTTCTCGTGGCAGTCGTTCGTGGCGCTCAACTGGCCGTCGGACAGCGCGGGGAACCCGCTGCCGGGGAGCTTCACCGACAGCCCGAACGCGCCGCGCGTGTGGGAGGGATGGACCAACGCCTCGACGCTCTTCTACGGCGACTCGGCCATTGGGCCGTGCGCCGCCCAGCTGCGGTCGCTCCCCGCCGGCGGACCGCGGAAGGTGCTGATGCAGATGGCCAAGAACGGCCAGGTGATCAACCCGCACGCCACCTTCGACGAGGCGGTGGGCGGCCCGCTGCTGGACCGTAACCTGAACTTCGTGCTCTTCGAGAAGGTGGTGAGCCCCGACGAGGCCGCGTACGTCCGTGACAGCAGCCTGACCACGGTGGCCGGACAGGAGGCCATCGACACCGTGAACTTCCCCCCGGGCTTCTACGCGGACAAGAAGCTGATGACCGGCGGCCAGGTCGGCTCGGTGGAGGTGAAGGCAGCCTGGCGCATCCTGGAGCCCGCATCGGGCGACGACACCACGCGCTACTACCACCAGCAGGCGCTGATCGCCGTGCCCGCGGAGAACAGCGCGACCGGGCAGCCCTTCTGCATCTCGGCGATGGTGGGGCTGGTGGGGCTGCACATCATCCACAAGACGCAGGACTTCCCGGCTTGGGTGTGGAGCACCTTCGAGCACGAGGACAACGCGCCTACCTGCGCGGCGGGCGCGGCCTCCTGCGGCGACAGCACGGTGCGCTACTCGTTCTTCAACGCGGCGTGCACCGGCTGCCAGCTGAACACCCCGCTGAGGGACAACACCTTCCTGAACGACAGCAGCTTCATCTGGAACACTTCGCCGCCGTACGGGTCGCGGTACGCCGTCGACAGCCTGTACGGCTCGCAGATCACGCGGGTGGAGCCGGTGTACGTCCCCACCGATTCGATGAACGTGATGTGGCGCGCGAAGATCGGGAACAGCGTGTGGAGCCACTACCGGCTGATCGGAAGCCAGTGGCAGGCGACCGTCCCCGGCCCGACGCCCCAGATCTCGCAGGCGCCACCGATCCTGGGGAACACGGCGCTGGAGAGCTTCATCCCGACGACGTCGGACTGCATCGGCTGCCACACCTTCGCGACCACGGCGGGGACGCCGGCCAAGTTCGCCGACTTCAGCTTCCTGCTGGGGATGGCGGGGCAGAAGCCGATGTCGATGATGGCGCCCTTCTTCATGCAGGTCCCCGGACGCCGCCTCGGCCGTCCCGCGCCGGCGGTGGTGGTGCCGGACGCGAGGCGGGCAGCCCCAACGGCGCGTCCGGCTCCAGCGCCGCCGGCTCCGCCCGCAACGCCGCCGGCGAGACCGCGTCGACGGTGACGATGGCGTGAACGCGCGCGAGGCCGGTCTCCCCAGGGGACCGGCCTCGCCGTTTTCGGTCGATGGTCTCCAGCGCTACGGCTGCTTGTACACGACGCCGCTCTTCATGACGAACACCACGCCGGCGCTCTCCAGCCGCCGCACGTCCTGCAGCGGGTCGCCGGAGACGGCGACGACGTCGGCCAGGCGTCCGGCGGCGAGGGTGCCGACGCGCTCCTGCCACCCCAGCAGCCTGGCGGCGGAGCTGGTGCCGGCGACGATCGCCTGCATCGGCGTCATCCCGCCCCAGTCGTGCATCAGCGTGAACTCGTGGCCGTTGGCGCCGTGTGGGCCCACCCCGGCGTCGGTGCCCAGCGCGATCGGCACGCCGGCCGCGACCGCCAGGCGGATGGCGGTGCGCATCGCGGCCGCGGCGGCGCGGCCCTTCTCGGCGCGGAGGCCGGTGAGCACGCCGCGGTCGGCGGCGCGCACCACGGCCTCGCCGGCGCTGAGGGTGGGTACGAGGTAGGTGCCGTGCTGCGCCATCATCCGCGCGCCCTCCTGGTCCAGGAAGGAGCCGTGCTCGATGGAGGTCACCCCCGCGCGCACCGCGATCTTGATCCCCTCCGCGCCGTGGGCGTGCGCGGCCACGGGACGCTCCTGGCGGTGCGCCTCCTCCACCAGCGCGGTGAGCTCCTCCAGCGTGTACTGGGCCACGCCCACGGCGTCGCCCTCGCTCAGCACGCCACCGGTCGCGCAGGTCTTGATCACGTCGGCGCCATACTTGGCCTGGTAGCGCACCGCCGCGCGCACCTGCTCCACGCCGTCCGCCACGCCGTGCTGCGGGTCGCCGTCCATCAGCCCGGGGCGATAGCCGTTCTCGTCGCAGTGGCCGCCGGTGATGCCGATGGCGTGCCCGGCCACCTGCATCCGCGGCCCGATGGTCCATCCCTCGTCGATCGCCTTACGCAGCGCCACGTCTTCGAAGTCGGGGGAGCCCAGCACGCGCACGCTGGTGAAGCCGGCCAGCAGCGTCCGCCGCGCGTTCTCGGCGCCCACGATGGCGGCGAAGCCGGGGTAGTCGTGCACCGCCGCCTCGTCCGCGCCGGGCTGCCCCAGCGCGCGCCCGATGATGTGGACGTGCGCGTCGATGAACCCCGGCAGCAGCGTCGCGTCGCCCAGGTCCACGATGCGGGCGCCCGCCGGCTCGGCGACGGCGCCCCGACGGCCGACGGCGACGATGCGGTCGTCCGTCACCACCACCACGCCGTTCGCGATCGGCGCGGTGCCGGTGCCGTCGATCACGCGCGCGGCGCGGAGGACGACGGTGCCGGTGCCCTTCAGCGGATAGTTCTGTGCGGAGAGCGCGGACGTGAGCAGGAGCGCGGCGGCGGCCGCGGCGAGCGTCGGGCGGATCAAGAGCGCCTCCGGGAGAGTGTGCGGCTGGAGAGGGGTGCGGTGAAGAGGGGCGCGATGATGATAGTGCCGCACCGGCAGCGCGCGAAACAGGAGAGGTGATCCCGTATGCGGTGAGTAATCATACGCCCGAAGCACACCGCTGAGCCGGACAGTCCGAACGCCGGACTTGGGTGAGAGGATATTTATCCAAGAGTCCTAATCTTCGCCAAGGGAACTGACCTTGCATCGTGCTTTGAAGGAGCCGTTAACCGTACCATGCATCAGAGGTTTCGTAGGCGGTGATTTCGGCTGATTTCGAACAATTCCATCCATCTGATATGAGTCCCAATGAAAACCGACAAGTACACCGTTTCTGGGCTATTCAACACTCCGCGCCGTTACCTCATTCCGCTATTCCAACGTGGATACGTCTGGAAACGCGAACCCGAGTGGGGCACGCTGTGGCGTGACATCGTGGACCGAGCTGAAGCTGTTTCCGCCGCAGGTGAGCAGCCACAAGCGAGAGCTCGCCTTCCCCGTAAGCATTTTCTTGGTGCACTCGTCCTTCAGAATAACCCCGTCCCTTTGCGTCGAGCGCCGACCTCGGACGTAATCGACGGCCAGCAGCGGCTGACCACGCTTCAGATATTCCTTCTTGCCTTTCGCGCGGTAATCCGCGAAGAACCGACCGATCGGCACGCCTTTGTACGATCAGAACTGGAGCGTCTGACTCAGAACACCGGGGCATTCGCCAGCGAGGAAGATCGCCACAAGATTTGGCCGACAAACGCATTCCGGGAGGTCTTCGCACAATTGGCGCTCGCAGAGGATCTCTCCGCTGTCGGAAACGCATTCCCCGCATCAATCCACCGGCGGCAAGTCCAGCCGCGCTCCCCGCTTGTCGATGCATTTTATTACTTCGGAGCGATGATCCGAACGTACCTGAGCATTTCTACTCGGGGCGCTGCTCTCAGGATACCGGGCCTGAATACGGAAGCCATCCGAGTATTTGCACAACATGCAGATGAGATCGAAGGTGCCGAGTTTCGGCTAGACTATCGGCCGGAAACGCAGATCCACAATCTCCACAGAGAGTGGAACGCCGCGAGTCTGTCACTCGACGAAGCGCAAACCGAGTCACTGTTCCATGCGGTTACTGAGTATATGCAGTTGGTCGTGATTGATTTGGACCACGAGGAAGATGATCCCCAGGTCATCTTCGAGACGCTAAACGGAAGAGGAGTACCGCTAGGTGCGTCCGACCTCGTGCGAAACTTCCTCTTTCTTAGCGCAGCACGCGGCGATCAGCCGGTCCAAGATCTTTACGAAAGCTATTGGAAGCCTTTTGACGAGA
>DASYJZ010000605.1:0-4747 GCA_035995965.1 Longimicrobium sp.
GGCCATCGATACACTCCAGGAACGCACAGCCAATCGCGGAATCCGGTATCAGGATACGTGATGATTGATCGTGCAGATCGCCCCGGCGCCCTCCGGGTCGGTGATGGTGACCGTGATGACCTTGTCGCCCCGCGTCGCGTACCGGTGTGTGGGGGCCCACAACGCGCCCGGCCTGATTCCCGTGGCGCTGGTCTGCGCGCCGTCCCCCCACTGGACCACGATGGAGGCGCGGTCTGCCGCTACGTCGCCAACGATCACGCCCACCCTGATCCATGCGTTGGCGTTGACGGTGAGCCCGCAGAACGTGAACACGGGTGCCACGTTGGCAACCACGATCGAGATCCTGGTGACGGACGAGCCGCCCAGGCCGTCGCGGACGCGGCCGCCGAGTATGTAGGAGCCGTTGTTGGGCAGCCCAGGGCACAGCACGCTCGTGGCCGAGGTCCACGGGGTCCAGGCGCCAGTTCCGCAGAAGAACGAGTATTGCAGCCCCGGGGGGAAGCTCGAGAAGCCGAGCGTGAACGGCACGCCCTCCAGCAGGCCGCCGGCACTCGGCGTGCCGGGGTTCGGGTTCACCACCCGGAGCGCATACTTGGGTGGACCGCGCTTCGACGCGGTCTGGTCCGGGGTGGTGGGGTTGTCACCGCATGAGGCAAGCGCGAACGCGCCCGCCAGAAGGACCGAAACACGGGTGACTGCACGCATTCTGGGCATGAGTGGCCTCCGGAATTAACGTCCCGCAGTCGCCCTCAGCGCGGCTCCTGTCGTGCGGTACGGCAGAAATCAGGGCATGCCCGGTCGCTCCCGGGCGGTGAACCATGAAAAGTGCGGCATCGTCCCCCGCGCGATTGAGGACGCAGACGCCGACGTGGACCAGGCGCTGGCAGGCGGCTGAGGGGCGCGGTACGGCGGGATGCGGGACATGCCGAACGTTCCGAAAAAACCGCTCTTCAAGCGCCACGATACGGGCGAAACACGAAGACTGCAAGGAAACGTTCGTTCTGGGCGGCCCGCCTCGGTCTCTCCGCGCGGAAGCCGAGCGGGGCTGTTGCCTCCTGCCCCGGGCCAAATTGACTGGAGAGGTGGTGAAAACCAGTCGATCAACCGCCCCGGAACCGCTAAGATGACCCGGAAAACCGCCGCCTCTTCTGCCTCGCGTCCTCACTCGCCGGCAGTGCCACTGAGATCCGCGGGGTCCTTCCTCGACCTTCCGGCGGCGAGGTGCGTTCGCGACTTGCATCGGCGCACCCGCCGCCCGACCTTGTCTCCCCACGGGCTCATAGTCTGCCAGGCCCGCCGCCGCGCATCGCGCACTCCCGCCGAAACGAGGCCCCGCCATGAAGCTCACGCGCACGGAACGCTGGATGCTGGCCAACCAGTACCGCATCCTGGCCGCGCTCGACCCCGCGCGCGCGGCGAGGTACCACGACTGCGTCATCGCGCTGGAGAATGGCTACGCCAAGGTGATCGACCGCATGGCCGCGCACGTCTCGCGCGACGACACCGACCACAAGGAGTCGGAGGAGGTCGACGAGATCCTCACCATGTTCGACGCCATCCAGCGCGCGTACCGGGTGCTCGAGGATCCCTACGGCATCGACCAGGCGCTGCTCCAGTTCCCCGGCTTCTGCGCGAAGACGGAGGCGGACTACCTGGGCTACGCGAAGTTCCTGCTCGAACGCGAGCAATGGCCCGAGCACCTCGACGCCGCGCGCGACCTCGACACCCGCACCCCGATGCTCCGCCAGTACCGGCGTATGCTCGACGAGTGGAAGCGCCGCGGGCGCGACGGCGAGATCAGCCAGCGCGACCTCGGCGCCATCCTCGACGCGAAGAAGGGCAAGTGACGACGTCGCTTGACCCGTAGCCGCAACCCCGCGGAGACGTCATCCCGAGGGCGGCCGCGCATCGCTCTGGCTCTCGACGATGGCCGCGGCCCGAAGGATCCGTAACGGCGGCCACGCTACCGCCGGTGTGTCGCACCGCCGGCGAGGCATAGTCCGCGAAGGCGGACTTCGTGCCGTTCCAGCGGCGGGTTTCCAACCCGTCGGAACCACGGCCGAGGGCGCGAGGCTGTTCGCACCGATGTAGAAATCAATCCCGGCGTTGATCGTAGACCGAGACGTGAGGCGTGGAGGACGGTGAAGATCCTGATCGTGGGGAACGGCGGGCGCGAGAGCGCGCTGCTCTGGAAGCTGCGGCGCGACGCGCCGCAGGCGGAGTTCTTCGTCACTCGGGCGAACGGCGGGATGGAGGGCGCCACCTCGCTCCCGCTGGGTGCGGACGAGCACCAGGCGCTCGCGGGGTGGGCCGAGGGGAACGCGGTGGACCTCACCGTCGTCGGGCCCGAGGCGCCGCTGGCGGAGGGGATCGTCGATCACTTCCAGGCACACGGGCTCTGCGCGTTCGGGCCGTGCAAGGCCGCGGCGGAGATCGAGAGCAGCAAGGCCTTCGCGAAGGGGCTGATGCAGCGCCACGGCATCCCCACCGCCGCCTTCGCCTGCTTCACCGACCTCGCCGCCGCCGAGGCGTACGTGCTCGCGGCCGAGGGGAAGGTGGTGGTGAAGGCGTCGGGGCTGGCCGCCGGCAAGGGTGTGGTGGTGGCGGACGAGTCGCGCCAGGCGCTGGACGCGGTGCGCGAGATGCTCGGCGGCAACGCCTACGGGGGCGCCGGCCGCGAGGTGGTGATCGAGGAGCGGATGACCGGCGAGGAGATCTCCGTCTTCGCGCTCACGGACGGGAAGAACGTGGTCGCCCTGCTCCCCGCGCAGGACCACAAGCGCATCGGTGAGGGAGAGACCGGGCCGAACACGGGGGGGATGGGCGCCTACGCCCCCGTCTCCATCGCCACGCCCGAGCTGCTGGCCCGCGTCCGCAGCGAGATCCTGGAGCCGACCGTCGCCGCGCTCGCCGAAGAGGGCCGCACCTTCCGCGGGCTGCTCTACGCCGGGCTGATGCTCACCGAGAGCGGCCCGCGCGTGGTGGAGTTCAACTGCCGCTTCGGCGACCCCGAGACCCAGGTGGTGCTCCCGCTGCTGCGCTCCTCGCTGCTGGAGCCCATCCACGAGATCGCCCGCGGCGGGAGCATCGAGGGGCTCACGCTCGATTGGAGCGACGGCGCCGCCGTCGCCACCGTCCTCGCCTCGGACGGCTACCCCGGCGACTCCCGCACCGGCCTCCCCATCGACATCCCCCCTGACCTGGAGTCCGCCGGCGACGTGATCGTCTTCCACGCGGGGACGAAGCGCGGCGGCGACGGGCGGCTGGTCACCGCGGGCGGACGCGTGCTGGCGGTCACCGGGCTCGCGCCGACGGTCGCCGCGGCGGCGGAGAAGAGCCGGGCGGCGGCGGAGCGCATCCGCTTCGAGGGCCGCTACTTCCGCGGGGACATCGCCCGGCGCGAGGTGGAGCGGGCGGAGGTGGCGGGTGCCTGAGCTCCCCGAGGTCGAGACCATCGTCCGCCAGCTCGCCCGGGCGCTGCCGGGCGCCTCCATCCGCAGCGTGGAGGTGCTCAAGCCCGACCTGATCGACGGCGAGCCCGCCGGGACCTTCGCGCACGCGCTGGAGGGGAAGCGCATCGAGGGCGTGGCCCGCCGCGCCAAGAACATCGTCATCGATGTCGGCGGCGAGTACCTGCTGGTGAACCTGGGGATGACGGGGCGCCTCTTCATCGTCCAGGATGGCACCGCGTCCATCACGCACCCCGGTGTCCGCTTCAGGCTGGCGGACGGCCGCGAGCTGCTGTACCACGACGTCCGCCGCTTCGGCCGGCTCTGGCGGATGTCGCCCGAGGAGTGGCGCGCGTGGGAGGGAGCGCTGGGCGTGGAGCCGCTCTCGGGCGACTTCACGGCGAAGTGGCTGTACGACGCGGCCCATCGCTCGCGCGTGGCGGTGAAGGTCTGGCTGATGGACCAGAAGCGCGTGGTGGGCGTGGGGAACATCTACGCGAGCGAGGCGCTGTTCCGCGCCCGCGTGGACCCGCGCACCCCGGCGGACGAGCTCACCCGCCCGCAGGCGAGGCGCATCCGCGAGGCGGTTCGCGGCGTGCTCCAGGAGTCGATCGACTACCGCGGCACCACCCTCCTCGACTACCGCGACGCCAGCGGGGAGCCGGGCGGCTTCGTGCGGCGCCTGCGCGTGTACGACCGCGAGGGAGAGCCGTGCGTGACCTGCCACCGGCCGATCTCGAGGCTGGTACAGGGCGGACGCTCGACCTTCTTCTGCGCGCACTGCCAGCGGAAGTGAAGGGCGGAAGTGCGGGAGTGCGGAGGTTCGCGACTGAACCCCGCACTCTCGCACCTCTGTTCAGTTCTGTATAAGTCTGGCGTTTTTTGACTGCTGCATTATCTTTGCAACCAGGCGCCCTGCCCCGCACGTTTGTTGTCCCTCCTCACGCTCCTAACCAGCCCAACCATGAGACAGCGCAAGTTCAAGGCGCCACCGCGCAAGACGTTGCGCCGCTGGCGCGTGCCTCCCGCGCTCACGCACGGCGACACCGACGCCTTCGAGGGGCTCAGCGTGCTGGACGAAATCCCCGGAGAGCTGGGGATGGTGCTCTGGCAGTCGCTGCGCGACGCGATGCTCTGGGGGCGCTCCAATCAGGCCGAGCGCGGCGCGCTGTTCGCCGAAGGCGCGGACCGGGCACGGATCGCCGCGGTGCTCACCGCCGACGCGCCGGTGGAGGTGGAGGAGCCGGTGAAGGCGATCGCCGCCATGCTCGGCGGGGCGGAGACGGCGCGCGAGGAGA
>DASYJZ010000606.1:0-3174 GCA_035995965.1 Longimicrobium sp.
GCGGCGCTCAAGCTCCGCGGCCGCCCCGTCCGCCTCCTGATCGCCGGGAAAGGCGACGACGAGCCCCGGCTGCGGGCGGCGGCGCAGTCGCTGGGCGTCGCCGATCTCGTCAGCTTCGAGGGATTCGTGACGGAGGACCGCAAGCGCGACCTGATGCGCGCCGCCTGGGCGACGGTGCAGCCCTCGCCGAAGGAGGGGTGGGGGATCACCAACGTCGAAGCCGCCGCCTGCGGCACGCCGACGGTGGCCAGCGACTCTCCCGGCCTGCGCGAGTCCGTGGTCCACGGCGAGACGGGGCTGCTCTACCCGCACGGCGACGTCCCCGCGCTCGCCGCCGCGCTGGAGCGCCTCGCTGCCGACCCCGCGGAGGTCGCGCGCCTGGGCGACGGCGCGCACCGCTTCGCGCAGGGCTTCACCTGGGACCGTGCGGCGGAGATGACGGAAGCGCACCTGGCCGAGGTGGCGAGAGCCTGAGATCAGTTCTCTCCGTTCCTCAGCGTCTCTGTGTGAGACGGCCGTTGCCGTTGCCGTGGCCGGCCCCTTGCCGAAGTCCTCGGACCCGCCGCATCCTGTGCTGTCCCCGCGAAGAACGAAGCGATGGCGAAGCTGACGGTCGAGGAGCTGCTGCGCGTCAAGAAGGACTCGCTCGCCCTGGAGCTGCTCACCGACGGGCGCGGGTTGGTGCGCGAGATCCACAATCCCGACATCTCCAGCCCCGGGCTGGTGCTCACCGGCTACACCGGGCGCTTCCCCAGCGACCGGGTGCAGGTGCTGGGCGAGACCGAGGTGAGCTTCCTGGAGTCGCTCGACGAGGACCGGCGCCGCGGGGCGATCGAGGCGTTCCTCTCCTTCGACATGCCGGTGATCTTCATCACCAAGGGGCAGGAGGCGCCCGAGCCGCTGGTGGAGACGGCGAACCTCGCCGGCACCCCGGTGATCCGCTCGCAGCTCAAGACCAGCGAGTTCTACACCCGCATCAAGCCCTTCCTGGAGGAGCGCTTCGCCCCCACCACCACCATGCACGGCTCGCTGGCCGACGTGTACGGGGTGGGGCTGCTCTTCGTGGGCGCCAGCGGGGTGGGGAAGAGCGAGGCCGTGCTCGACCTGGTGGAGCGCGGCCACCGGCTGGTGGCCGACGACTACGTGGTGATCTCGCGCCGCGGGCACGAGGTGCTGATGGGGCGCGGGCACGAGGCGCAGCGCCACCACATGGAGATCCGCGGCGTCGGCATCATCGACATCCACCAGCTCTTCGGCATCCGCGCCATCCGCCTGCAGAAGCGCATCGAGGTGGTGGTGCAGCTGGAGGTGTGGGACGCCGACGCCGAGTACGACCGCACCGGGCTGGACCCCAGGTCGATCGACATCCTGGACGTCCCCGTTCCGCTGGTGACCGTGCCGCTGGTGCCGGGGAAGAACATCACCGTGGTCTGCGAGGTGGTCGCCATGAACCACCTGCTCAAGTTCGCCGGGCACGACGCCGCCGCGCTCTTCAACCAGCGGCTGCAGGCCCGCATGTCGGGGACGTCGGAGTACCTGGAGGAAGACTATGAGTGAGCCGGTCCGCGGGGTGGTGCTCGGCCACGCGACGCTGGCGGAGGGGCTGGTCTCGTCGGTCCGCGCCATCTCGGGCGTGGAGGGCGGCGCGCTCGTGGCGCTCAGCAACGAAGGGTGCGGCCCCGAGACGCTGCAGGCGCTGGTCGACGCCGCGCTCCCGGGCGAGGGGCCGGCGATCGTGTTCACCGACCTGGGAAGCGGGAGCTGCGCCTTCACCGCGCGCCGCATCGCCCTGCAGCGCCCCGACACGGGGATCGTGACCGGGGTGAACCTCTCCGTGCTGCTGGACTTCGTCTTCCACCGCGAGATGCCGCTGGCGGAGCTGGTGGAGCGGCTGGTGGAGAAGGGCCGCGCCGGGATCACGGGCGCCCACCGGGAGGCGGCGGCGCATGCCGATCGTGCTGTTTAGGGTCGACGAGCGCCTGATCCACGGCCAGGTGGTCGTCGGCTGGGGCGGCCCCCTGCACGCCGACCGCATGGTGGTGGTGGACGACGCCCTGGCCGCGAGCTCGTGGGAGCAGGAGCTCTACTGCCTGGGCGTCCCCCCCGAGATCGAGGCCCGCTTCCGCTCGGTGGAGGAGGCGCGCGGCGAGCTGGAGGGGTGGAAGGGCGATCCGAAGCGCACCATCGTCCTGGTGCGCGACGTCGCCACCGCGCGGCGGGTGGCCGAGAGCGGGGCGCTGGCGGGAGAAGAGGTGAACCTCGGCGGGATCCACCACGCCGAGGGCCGGACGCAGGTGCTCCCCTACCTGCACCTGCGCCCCGCCGAGCGCGCCGAGCTGCACGAGATCGCGGCGCTGGGCGCCACCGTGGCGGCGCGCGACCTCCCCGCCTCGCGCCGGGTGCCGCTGGACGAGCTCCCGGGCGGGTGAGATGATGCTCGCGCCGGCGCAGACCGCCGCCGCCGCCGTGCTGGGCGGCCTGCTCGCCCTGGACGGGACCTCGGTGGGGCAGCTGATGGTCTCGCGCCCCTTCGTGGCGGCCGCGCTGGGCGGCGCGGTCGTCGGCCGGCCGGCGGCGGGGATGGCGGCGGGGGTGGTGCTGGAGGCGCTGCACCTGGCGGTGCTCCCGGTGGGTGCGTCGCGCTACCCCGAGGGCGGCCCCGCAGCCGTCGCGGCGGGCTCCGTCTACGCCGCCGCGCACGCCCCGCCGGCCGCCGCCTCGGCTACGCTGCTGATCGCGGTGCTCTGCGCGCTGGCGCTGGAGTGGGTGGGGGGGCGCACCGTGGCCGCGCTGCGGCAGGTGAACGTGCGCTTCGCCGGCGCGCCGCCGGAGGGGCTCACCCCCGGCGGCCTCGCGCGGCGGCACGGCACCCCCATCGCGCTCGACTTCTTGCGCGGGGCGGTGCTGGCCCTGCTCGGCGTCTTCGGATTGGGTGCGCTGCTCGCGTCGGCCGACCTCTCCGGCTTCCCGGACGTGGCGGCGGGGACGGTGGTGCGGCTGGCGGCGGTGGCGGGGATCGCGTCGGCGCTCAGGCTCTTCGGGCGGGCGAACTACCCGCTCTTCCTGGCCGGCGGCGTGGCGGGCGCGCTGGTGGCGTGGCTGCGATGACGGCGCTCGGGGCGGGGGTGCGGCGGCGCATGCTCCTGCGCTCGTTCGCGGTGCAGGGGAGCTGGA
>DASYJZ010000607.1:0-4003 GCA_035995965.1 Longimicrobium sp.
CTCGGCCGGGTCGAAGGGCGCGATCAGCGGCGTCACCAGCGTGACCAGGTAGAGCAGCAGCATCACCCCCAGCCCGGCGATGGCCAGCCGGTTCTTGCGGAAGTGCCGCGCCGCGATGGACCACTGCGAGTCGCCGTGCAGCCGCTTCTGCCGGCGCGACTTGACCGCCAGGTCGCGGAAGGCCCATCCCCAGAGCAGCAGCGCCGTGACCGCCAGCGTCGCCACCGCCACCAGCCCGTCGGCCGGGAGCCGGCGCGCGGTGAACACCGCGGCGATCTTCGCGCGGGTGAGGAAGGCGAGCGAGAGGGTGAAGCCCCAGGCGAGCAGCAGGAGCATCCCGGGGACCCACTCGCCGCGCACCAGGTGCCCCAGCCCGGGGACCACGGAGAGCAGCACCTCGGTGCGCGTGGCCGGGCGGCGCACGCGGACGCCCGCCGGCACCGGCGCGGCGGGCTGCGTGATCGGCTCCGGGGGGAGCTGCTCGGGGGTGACGGTGGCGGGCATCGGCTACTCCGTGCGGATGCGGGGGTCCACCACCGCGTAGAGGACGTCGGAGAGCAGGTTCCCCAGCACCACCATCGCCGCGATCACGAAGCTCGTCGCCATCACCATCGGGTAGTCGCGCTGCAGGATGGCGTCGACGATGGCGCGCCCCATCCCCGGCCAGCCGAAGATCGTCTCCACCAGCACCGCGCCCGAGAGCAGGAAGGGGAGGTACAGCCCCAGCAGGGTGATGATGGGGATCAGGGCGTTGCGCAGCGCGTGCTTGAAGATCACCGCCCGCTCGCTGAGCCCCTTCGCCCGCGCCGTGCGGATGAAGTCCTGGTGGATCACCTCCAGCATGGAGCCGCGCATGTAGCGCGCGACCCCGGCCGCGTTCCCGATCCCCAGCGCCACCGCGGGGAGGAACATGTGCTTGAAGCGGTCGGCGATCTTGCCCCACGTGCCCAGGTACTCGTAGCCCACGCTGGTCATCCCGCTGGCGGGGAACTGGAACCAGCTCAGGAAGTGCCACCCCGGGTGCGTCGCCATGAGCTGGTTGGCCTTCAGGGAGAAGAGCAGGATCAGCATCAGCGCGAACCAGAACGACGGCATGGAATAGAAGAAGAGCGCCACGAAGCTGAGGACGTTGTCGGCCAGCGAGTACTGCCGCACCGCCTGCACGATCCCCACCAGCATGCCGACCACGAAGATCATCACCAGCGCCACCAGCGTGAGCTGCAGCGTGTTCCAGAGGATGCCGGGAAGGATCTGCCCGATCGGCTGCTGCAGCCCGAAGCTGTAGCCGAAGTCGCCGCGGATGAAGCTCCACAGCCACTTCACGTACTGGATGTGCAGCGGCTGGTCGAGCCCCAGGTTGTGGCGCATCTGCTCGATCACCCGCGGGCTCACGTTCGGGTTGACGAAGCGCGCAGTGGGGTCGCCCGGGGCCACGTGGATGATGAAGAAGATGATGGTGAGGATCCCCAGCAGCAGCGGGATCGCCCCCAGGACCCGGCGAACGAGGTAGCCGATCATCCCCTTACCGCTTCCCGTGGGACGTGTCGCGCGCGCCCGCCGCCGGCGCGGAGGGCGAGGCTCCCCCAGCACTCCCCGTGCCGCCCTGCAGGCCGCGCGGGATCCACCACTCCCAGAGGTTCTGGTAGGCGCCGTAGCTGTCCACCCGCACCCCGCGCAGGCGGTCGCGCACCACCGTGACCTGATCGTAGTAGTAGAGCCAGGTGTAGGGCTGGTCCTGCACGATTCGCTCCGCCGCCGCCCGCCAGAGCGGGCTCGCCTGCTCGGCCGTGGGCTGCGCCAGCGCCTGCTGCATCAGCCCCCACGCCTGGGGATTGTCGTAGGCCACGATGTTGAACGGGCTCTGCGGAGCCCAGAACGGGGTGATGTCGGCCGAGAGCGGTACCTGCCAGCTCCCCAGCGCCGCCTGGTACTTGCGCCCGGTGATCGCGCCGATGAAGACGTTGGTCTCGATCTGCCGCAGGCTCGCGTCGACCCCGATCCGCTTCCACTGCTGCTGCACGATCTGGGTGACGTCGGCGCGCCGCGCGTTCCCCGAGTTGGTGAGCAGGGTGAAGCGCAGCGGCCGGCCGTCCTTCTCCCGCACCCCGTCGCCGTCGGCGTCGCGCCACCCGCGCGCGTCCAGGATGCGCTTCGCGCCGGCGCTGTCGAAGGGGAACGGCTTCATCCGCGTGGAGTCGTACAGGTCGCGGAAGATGGGGGAGTACGGGCCCGCCGCGGGTTGGGTGAAGTCTTCCATGCGCAGCGCGCGGATGATGCCGGGGACGTCGATCGCCATCCCCAGCGCGCGGCGCACCTGCGGGTCGGCGAAGGCGGGGTGCGCCGAGGGGAGGTAGGCGACGTACTCCCAGAAGCGCTTCTGCTCGCGTTCCACGTGCAGCCCCGAGCCCGGGCCGAGCAGCTGCGGCACCTGGTCGAAGGCGATGCCGCGCACGAAGTCGGCGGCGCCGTTGCGCACCTCCACCACGCGCGTGACGGCCTCGGGCACCACCCGGATCACCACCCGGTCCAGGTGCGGCTTCGGCGAGAAGGTCGGGTTGGGCACCAGGGTGATGCTCTCGCCCCGCTTCCAGCCGCCGATGGTGAACGGCCCGCTCACCACCACGTGCCCCACGGGGTCGGTGAGCGTCACGTGGCCGCGGATCCCCCCCGGGCCGGCGGGCTCGTACACGTGCCGGGGGACGATGGGGATGCCGGAGGCGAACAGCATCTCCGCGTAGCGCCGCTTGAAGTAGAAGACCACGGTGCTGTCGTTCTCCGCGCGCACCGAGTCGATCTGCGCCACGTCGTCCTGGCGCGGCGAGGCGACCTGGCTGTCGGCGAACATGGCGTAGGTGAACACCACGTCGCGCGCGTCGATCGGCTGCCCGTCGCTCCAGCGCACCCCGGTGCGCATGCGGTAGCGGATCGCCGACGAGTCCGGCCCCACGTACTCCCAGTGGTAGGCCAGCGCCATGGGGCTGTCGTTGGAGGTCAGCGACACCGGCCGCCCGTTGCGCCAGGCGCCGCGGGTGAGGCCCATGTACATCACGTCGTACAGGTCGCCGTCCAGGGCGGCCTGTGCCACCAGCGGGGACGGCATCTCCATGTCGCCGATCTCCACGACCACGGCGGTGCCGCCGTTCTCGGGGGTGCCGCCCGCGCTGTCGGGGCGGGCGGCGTGCTCCGGCGGCCGGCGGTCGCCGCAGGCGGCGGCGAGCGCCAGGAGCGCGGGGACGGCGGCGGAGCGGAGACGGGCGGGGCCTCGCGTCGCGGTGCGCATGGGTGGGTGCGGGTGAGGGGTGGGGGTCAGCTCCCCGGCCGGCGCAGGCGCGGGTCGAGGAACCAGCGCGACGCGCCCACCCAGTCGCCACGGGCGTCGGGGTGAACGTTGCGCATGCGCTCGTGCACCCCCTCCAGGCGGCGCGTGTAGTAGAGGAAGGTGAACGGCTGGTCGTGCGCGATCTGCTCCTGGTAGGCCATCCAGAGCGGCTTGGCCGCCGCGCGGTCGGCGATCCTGGGCAGCGTGTCCAGGTAGCGGTCGGTGACGGGGTTGCAGTAGCCGGCCCACTGGAAGGGCGCCTTCTCGCGCAGCTTGGCGCAGGAGAAGAGGTCCGAGTCGTCGATGCGGAACTCGGTCACCCACCCCACCACCGCGGCGTCGTAGTCGCGCGGCTCGCGCTGCAGGCGGTCCAGCAGCGCGCCCCACTCGAGCACCTGCGGGCGCGCCTCCACCCCCACCGCCTTGAGCTGCGCCTGCACGATCTCGGTGATGTCCTGCCGCTCGCGGTTGCCGGTGTTGGTGTAGAGCGTGAAGCGGAACGGCCGCCCGTCCTTCTCCACCACCCCGTCGCCGTCCGTGTCGCGCCACCCGGCCTGGGCCAGCAGCCGCCTGGCCGCCGCGGGGTCGTACTTCAGGTCGGCGCCGGCGCGCGGGTTGTAGTTCCAGTAGAAGGGCGGCACCGTGCTGTTGGCGAGCGACCCGTACCCCCGGCGCACGCCGTCG
>DASYJZ010000608.1:0-13493 GCA_035995965.1 Longimicrobium sp.
GGATGGTGGAGACGGAGGAGGCCGCGCTCGCGGCGCGGCTCGAGCGCCAGGTGGAGGGCGACCTGCGCGCCATCGCCCGCCTGCGCGAGACGCTCTCCACCGACGAGCGGATCGTCGCGCTGCGCGAGCAGGTGGAGCGGCAGGCGCGGGCGCAGCTCGGGGAGCGCGCCATCACCGCCGTCGCCTACGTCGACGTGCGCACCGACCTGCAGGACGCCCGCCTGCTCCGCCAGCGCCACCGCGTGGAGCTGGCGCGCGCGCGCGCCGGGTATCTCACCACCCTCGGCATCGAGCTGCGCTGATGCTCATGACCGGACCGATGATGACTCAGGCCACGTCCGCGAATTCAACGGGTGAATCACGCCCCGCAAACAGCGTCTCACGCAGAGCCGCAGAGCCGCAGAGACCCTGGGTGGTTTTCTCTGCGGCTCTGCGCCTCTGCGTGAGGCCAGTCTTTTTCCCCGCCCTGCTCGCGCTCGCGGCGGCGGGGTGCCGCAAGGAGCACCCGGACGCCTACGGCAACTTCGAGGCGGAGGAGGTGGTGGTCTCGGCCGAGCTGGGGGGGCGGCTGCTGCGCTTCGACGCGAGCGAGGGAGAGCGGCTGGCCGCGGGCGCGCAGGTGGCGCTGATCGACACCGCCACGCTGGCGCTGCAGCGCGAGGAGATCGTCGCCCAGCGCGGCGCCTCGCGGGCGCGCACCACCGAGGCGCAGGCGCAGACCGGCATCCTCCAGGCGCAGCTCGCCACGGCGCAGCGCGAGTACGAGCGGGCCCTGCGGCTCTATCGCGCCGAGGCGGCCACGGCGCAGCAGGTGAACCAGACCGGCGGCGAGGTGCGGGTGCTGCGCGAGCGCATCCGCGCGGCGCAGGCGCAGATCGGCACGGTGCGCGAGGAGGCGAGCGGAACCCAGGCGCGGCTGGCGCAGGTGAGCGAGCAGCTCGGCAAGAGCCGCGTGGTGAACCCGGTGGCGGGGACCGTCCTCACCACCTACGCGAAGGCGGGCGAGTTCGTGCAGGGCGGCGCGCCGCTGTACAAGATCGCCGACCTCGACACGCTCACCCTGCGCGCGTACATCAGCGGCGCGCAGCTCGCCTCGGTGCGCGTCGGCGGGCCGGTGCAGGTGCGCATCGACGCGGGACGCGACCAGCTCGCCACCCTTCCGGGACGGCTGAGCTGGGTCGCGTCGCAGGCGGAGTTCACGCCGACGCCGATCCAGACGGCCGACGAGCGCACCGACCAGGTGTACGCGGTCAAGATCCGCGTCCCCAACCGCAATGGAGTGCTGAAGATCGGGATGCCGGGCGAGGTGATCCTCCCCGGCGGCTCCGGCAAACCACGCGGATGAGCGCCGCCGCGCCGGATCCATCCACCATAAACGCCGTTTCGGTCGATGGCGTCGCGAAGCGCTTCGGCAGCGTGGCGGCGCTGGACGGGATCTCGTTCACCGTCGCGCCCGGCGAGATCTTCGGCTTCATCGGGCCGGACGGCGCCGGTAAGACCACGCTCTTCCGCATCCTCACCACGCTCGTCGTGCCGGATGCGGGGACGGCGCGCGTGCTGGGGCTGGACGTGGTGCGCGACCTGTGGGCGCTGCGGACGCGGGTCGGCTACATGCCCGGCCGCTTCTCGCTCTACCCCGATCTGTCGGTCGAAGAGAACCTGGACTTCTTCGCCTCGGTCTTCGGCACCACGCTGAAGGCCCAGTACGACCTGATCGCCCCCATCTACCGGCAGATCGAGCCGTTCAAGGAGCGGCGGGCGGGTGCGCTGTCCGGGGGGATGAAGCAGAAGCTGGCGCTCTGCTGCGCGCTGGTGCATCGGCCGGAGATCCTCTTCCTGGACGAGCCCACCACCGGCGTCGATGCCGTCTCGCGGCGAGAGTTCTGGGACCTGCTGGGGGAGCTGCGCGCCGGCGGACTCACCATCGTCGTCTCCACGCCGTACATGGAGGAGGCCGGCCGCTGCGACCGGGTGGCGCTGATCGCCGGCGGCCGCATCCTCGACGTCGACGCACCGGACGCCATCGGCGCGCGCTATCCCCTTCCCCTGCTGGCGGTGCGCGGGCCGCGGCGCTTCGAGCTGATCCAGGCGCTGCGCCGGCATCCGCACGCGCGTTCCGTCTACCCCTTCGGCGACGAGCTGCACTACACCGACGCGCGCGAAGCCGTCGACCCGGCCGCGGTCGCGGCGGACGTCCAGGCGTACCTGTCGGCGGAAGGATTCGCCGACACCGTTGTCGAGCCCGTGCGCGCGGGGATCGAGGACAGCTTCATGGCGCTGATGGGCGCGCCCGAGGGAGCGGCCGCGTGAGCGCCGACGCCGCGGTCGAGGCGCACGCGCTCACCCGCCGCTTCGGCGCGTTCACGGCGGTGGACGCGATCTCCTTCTCCGTCGCGCAGGGCGAGGTGTTCGGCTTCCTCGGTGCGAACGGCGCGGGCAAGACGACGGCGATCCGCATGCTGACGGGCCTGCTCGCCCCCACCTCCGGCGAGGCGCGGGTCGCGGGGCGCGACGTGTACACGCAGGCGGAGGAGGTGAAGCGCCGCATCGGCTACATGAGCCAGCGCTTCTCGCTGTACGAGGACCTGACGGTGCGCGAGAACATCACCCTCTACGGCGGCATCTACGGCCTGACCGACCGGGAGATCGACGAGCGCGCCGACCGGCTGCTGCAGACGCTCGGCTTCACCCACGCCGCGGGCGACCTGGTGCGCTCGCTGCCGCTGGGGTGGCGCCAGAAGCTCGCCTTCTCGGTGGCGATGATCCACCAGCCGGAGATCGTCTTTCTCGACGAGCCCACGGGCGGGGTGGACCCCATCACCCGAAGGCAGTTCTGGGAGATGATCTACGCCGCGGCCGCCGGTGGCACCACGGTGTTCGTCACCACCCACTACATGGACGAGGCCGAGTACTGCGACCGCGTGTCGATCATGGTCGCGGGGCGCATCGCCGCGCTCGGGACGCCGGACGAGTTGAAGCGGAGGTACGACGCGGCGTCCATGGACGAGGTGTTCGTCCGCCTCGCCCGTGCGGACGAGGGCGGAGCGCAGGAGGCGGCGACGTGAGCGCGATGGGCGGCTTTGTCGTCAAGGAGTTCCACCACATCCTGCGCGACCGGCAGACGCTGCTGATCCTCCTCCTGCTCCCACTGGCGCAGGTGCTCCTCTTCGGATTCGCGCTGCGCACGGACATCCGCGGCGTGCGGCTGGTGGTGGTGGACCCGGCGCCCGACGCATCGACGCTGGAGCTGCGCGGCCGCTTCGCCGCGACCGGCCTCTTCCGCATCGTCGGGGTCGAGGCGACGCCGGCGGCGCTGGCGCCGCGCTTCCAGGCCGGATCGGCGGACCAGGCGGTGGTGTTCGAGCCCGGCTTCGGGGAGAAGCTGGCGCACGAGGGGCGGGCGCAGCTGCTGGTGATCACCGACGCGACCGACCCCAACACCGGCAGTGCCATGCAGGCGTACGCCGCCGCCGTCGTCCAGCGCTACGAGCAGGAGATCGGGGCGCGCGGAGGGCGGCAGGGCGTGCGTATCGTGCCGGAGGTGCGGATGCGCTTCAACCCCACGCTGGAGAGCGCGAACCTGTTCGTGCCGGGGCTGATCGCGCTGGTGCTGACCATCGTCTCCGCGCTGATGTCGGCGATCTCGCTCTCGCGCGAGAAGGAGCGCGGCACGCTGGAGGTGCTGCTGGTGTCGCCGCTCAAGCCGTGGGAGATCATCGCCGGCAAGGTGCTGCCGTACCTGGTGCTCGGGTTCGCCAACGTGCTCACGGTGCTGGGCGCGGCCTGGTTCGTCTTCCGCGTCCCCTTCCGCGGGAGCGTGCTCCTGCTGCTGGGCGAGAGCCTGCTCTTCATCGTCACCTGCCTGTCGCTGGGCGTGGTGATCGCCGCGGTCACCTCGTCGCAGCGCACGGCGATGATCGGCGCGCTGATGGGGCTGATGATGCCCACCACCGTGCTCGGCGGGATGATCTTCCCCATCGAGAGCATGCCGGGCTGGCTGCAGCCGCTCACCAACGCGGTGCCGGGGAAGTGGTTCATCCTGATCTCGCGCGGGATCATGCTGAAGGGGGTGGGGCTGGCCGAGCTGTGGCAGGAGACGCTGATCCTGGCGGGGATGATGGTGGTGCTGCTGGTGGCGGCGGTGAAGACCTTCCGCATCCGGCTGGGGTGACGGGGGATGCGCACGCTCCGCTTCCTCCTGCGCAAGGAGTTCCTGCAGATCCGCCGCGACCCGGCCATCATGCGGATGCTGGTGGCGATGCCGCTCGTGCAGCTCCTGCTGCTCGGCAACGCCGCCACCTTCGAGATCCGCAGCTCGCGGATGTACGTCGTGGACGAGGACCACTCGCCGACCTCGCGCGGACTGGTCACGCGCATGGCCGCCTCGGGCCGCTTCGAGATCGCGGACGCGTCGCCGTCGATGGCGCTCGCGAACCGCGCGCTGCTGGACCGCGACGTGTCCTCCATCCTGCGCGTCCCCCACGACTTCGAGGCCGACCTGGTCCGCGTGGGCGCGGCGCCCGTACAGCTCGTCTTCAACGCGGAAGACGGCGCGGCTGCCGGCATCCGGCGCACCTACGCCACGCGCATCATCGCCGCCTACGCGGCGGAGGTGGGCGAGGAGCTGCGCCCGACGATTGCGACGGCGACGGGCGCGCCCATGCGCGGCGCGGCGCGAATCGACGTGCGCGCGCGCGGCTGGTTCAATCCCGAGCTGGACTACCAGGCCTACATGGTGCCCGGGATCCTGGTGCTGCTGGTGACGATGGTCGCCACGGCGCTGGGGTCGATGAACATCGTGCGCGAAAAGGAGTTGGGGACGCTGGAGCAGCTCAACGTGACGCCGGTCACGCGCGCGGAGTTCATCGCCAGCAAGCTGATCCCCTTCTGGCTGATCGGGCTGGGCGTGCTGGCGTTCGGGCTGACCATCGCGCGGCTGGCTTTCAACATCCCGATGCGCGGGAGCCTGGCGCTGGTCTTCCTGGCGGCGTTGATCTACCTGCTGGTCGCGCTGGGGATCGGCCTGTGGATCTCGACGATCGTGGAGACGCAGCAGCAGGCGATGTTCGTCACCTTCGCCATCAACATGGTCTACATGCTGATGAGCGGCCTGTTCACCCCGATCCTGAGCATGCCGCGCTGGGCCCAGTGGATCGCGCAGCTCAGCCCCGTGAAGCACTTCATCGTGCTGATGCGCGCGGTGCTGGTGAAAGGCGCCGGCTTCTCGGCCGTGCAGTTGCCGCTGGCCGTGCTCGCCGTCTACGCGGCCGTGGTGCTCACGCTCGCGGTCCGGCAATACTCGAAGCGGACTGCGTGAGGGGGGTTGGAGGGAGAGCCGCAGGGATCCGTGTGAATATGCGAGTAAACTCGCGGCTACAACGGCACGCAGTCCGCCTTCGCGGACACCAACGACACGCTACTTCTCGCTGAAGAGCAGCCTTTTCATGCCCAAGACAAGCGCAGGCCTGTTGCTGTACCGCCGCACCTCGGGCGGGATCGACGTGTTCCTCGTCCATCCGGGTGGCCCGTTCTGGGCGAAGAAGGACGCGGGCGCGTGGTCCATCCCCAAGGGTGAGTACGTGCCGGGCGAAGATTCGCTCGACGCCGCGCGGCGCGAGTTCGCGGAGGAGACGGGCATCGTGCCGGACGGCGAGCTCGTGGATCTCGGCGTGGTGAAGCAGGCGGGCGGAAAGGTCGTCACCGCATGGGCGTTAGAGGGCGATTGCGATCCGGACGCGATTCGCAGCAACACCTTTGCGATGGAGTGGCCACCGAAGTCCGGCCGGCAGCAGGAGTTCCCTGAGGTGGACCGCGCCGGCTGGTTCGACCTGGAGACGGCGGAGGAGAAGATCTCGAAGGGGCAGCTCGACCTCATCCGCAGGCTCGGAGAGATGCTACGTACTTGATTCCATTTCGCCCGATCGACTGTGAGTGAGTTCGACCAGCCGACCAACGGCAATCTCTCACAGACGTCACCCAAACTATCAGCCACCAATATTGGTACTACCATTTCTGGTGCTACCAAAATTGGTACTACTACATTTGGGTGACCTCTGTGAGAGAATATCTGTTGACTATGGACGCGCCGTCAGCGAGATGCGAAGGGTGCGCTTGGCGCCGGGCATGATGTTGTTGTTGCCCTGGCTCGTGGCGTAGTACCGCCGGTCGAACAGGTTCTCCACGTTCACCTGCGCGCCCAGCGCCCGGTTGATACGCAGCAGCAGCGCGCCGTCCGCCCGGGTGAAGCCGGGGAGGGTGACGGTGTTGTCGATCGCCGCGAACACTTCGCTCTGCCGCACGACCCCCAGGCCGATGCCGAGCGCCGGCATCACCTGTACGCGGTTCCACATCGACAGCGTCTGGTGCGGAACCAAGGGGACCGTGGCCCCCGCCTTCGCCGCGCTGGTGGCGCTCACGATGCGCGCGCGCTGCGAAGCGAACCCGCCCACCACCTGCCACGCGCGGGTGACGTTCCCCGCCGCGCCCAACTCGAAGCCCGTGGTCCGCTGCGCGCCCGTCTGCACGATTTTCGACGGGTCCGCCGGGTCGGGCGCCGAGGTGTTGGTGCGGTCGAGGCGGTAGACGGCGGCGGTGAGCGACAGGTTGGGGCGCACGTCCCACTTGGCGCCCACCTCGCGGTTGGCGAAGCGCTCCGGCTCCAGCGTCTGCGTGGTGGCGGTCAGCGAGCCGAACTGGTCGCCGCTGCTGGGGAGGTACGACAGGCTCCAGCTACCGTACAGCGACATCGCCGTCGCCGGCTTCAGCACCAGCCCCGCGCGCGGCGACCAGAGCACGTCGCGGCGTTCCAGGTCGTCGCCGTTGCGATTGTTGTGGAAGTCGACGTTGAAGCGGTCGTAGCGCAACCCGCCCACGGCCTGCAGCCAGGGCGCGATCTCCGCCTGGTCCTGCAGGTAGACGCCGGCCACGTCGGCGACTGTGCGGTTGTCCGCGTCGGTCGCGCTCTGCCGGAAGGTGATGGGCGTGGTGACCGTCGGCGCGCTGAACGGGACGGAGAAGGAGATCGACGTGTTGTTGTAGTAGCCGGTGTTGCGCACCTGCTCCGTGCGCTGGCGACTCACCTCGGCCCCCAGCAGCAGCGTGTGGCGCACGCCGCCCGTGGCCGCGGTGGCGACGAGGTCCGTCTGGTTGAACCAGTTGCGGCGGCCGATGGCGTGGTTGTACGCGCTCAGCGCCACCTGGCTGGCGTCGGCGTTCACCGCGCCGGGGAAGCTGTTCTGGTAGAACTTGTCGTAGTCGGCGAAGCGCGAGCGGTTGCGCAGCGTCAGCGCGCCCGCGACGTGCTCCACCAACGCCGTGGCGGCGTTCACCCGCATCCGCGCGCGCGAGACGTCCGGGTTGCCGAAGAAGGTGGTGACGTCCGCCCCCGACGGCCGACCCTGGAACGAGGGGATGCCGCGGTCCACCGTGCGCCGGTCGCTGAACAGCTCGTAGCCCGCGCGGACCGTCGTGCGGCCGCTCGCCAGCGCCAGCGTGGGGTTCACGCCGTAGCGCCGCAGCCCCGCCTGGTCGCGGAAGCCCCCGGAGCGCTCGAACATCCCGTTGAAGCGCGCCGCCACCGCCCCGCCCAGCCCCTCGCCCACGTCGACGGTAGTGCGGCGATGGTCCCACGAACCGCCCTCGGCGGTGAGCGCGCGGACCGGCGCCCACTGTGCCTCCTTGCTGACGCGGTTGAGCACGCCCCCGCCGCCGCCGCGCCCGAAGATCATCGCGTTGCTCCCCTTCAGCGCCTCCACCCGCTCGGCGTTGTAGAGGTCGCGCAGGTACTGCGCGTCGTCGCGCACGCCGTCCACGAAGAAGTCGGCGGTGCTCGCGTTGCCGCGGATGGTGGGCGCGTCGCGGTGGCCCTCCCCCTGCCCCATCTGCACACCGGGGATGTAGCGCACCACGTCGGCCATCCCCTGCATGGCCTGGTCGGCGATCACGTCGCGGGTGACCACGCTCACCGACTGCGGCACGTCGCGCAACGGAGTCGGCGTCTTCATCGCGGTGACGCTGCGGACGGCGGTATAGCCCGCGTTTCGCTCGGCGACCACGCGCAGCGACGACAGCGCGTGGACGGAGTCGGCGGGCGTGGGCGCGGTCTGGGCTTGGGCGGAAGCGGCAGCGAGCGCGCAGAGCGCACCCGCGGAGGACAGCAGTCTCATGTCAACATCGGCTAATGTGGTTGAGAACGATTCTCAATCACATCTTATGCAACCCAGTCGCTCCGCGCAACCATGTTGTTCCAGTGGATGCGGCCACCTAGAAGACGATCAGATACAAGTGGCTATGCCATCGAATCTTACGCAGACACACCATTCCAAGGCGGGCGTCATCCTGAGTGTCTCCGCTGCCCGCACCGTCGTCCACACCAGACTCCGGCGGCGACCGAAGGATCCAAACCGCGGCAGCGAGACACCCTCAGACCCGTCCCGTCCCCGGCCGCGAAGCAGCCGCGCGCGCAGCATGGTTCGCAGGCGGCGCCGAGTGTCGCGCGACAGGTGCGAGACACGTCGGCCTGCGCCGTCCGTCGCGGAAGCGAGGATGGCGTGGGCCGGCTGACGCGATCGCGGGCCGTGTCGATGCGTCGGCTACAGATCCTTCGGCCGCCGCCGGGCTCCGGTGCGGCGGGTGCCGTTCCGCAGCGGCGGTGCTCAGGATGACATTTCGCGGGTCGGGGGCATGAAAGGCGGAAACAGAAGCGGCGGGACGAGGTGTAATCCCCCATCCCGCCGCTCGTCCATCGATTCAACGGACCACCGCCCTACTCCGTCTCGAGGTCCTTCATGCGGATGCGCACGTAGTCGTCGAGCGAGTCGTCGGGGACGTGGTAGATCTCGGAGAGGAAACGGCGCGTCTCGGTCTCGTTGGCGGCGAGCTGGCGCAGCATGGCGGCCAGGCGCTCCAGCGGCAGCCCGAGCCGCGACGCCGAGCCGGCGATCCGCTCGTACGCATCGCGCCGCACCTGGCGCTCCTCGGGCGTCTCGCCCTCGAACCACGGTTCACGGACGGGCATGGCATCCCCCGCGGCCCGCAGGCTGTCCCCTGTCCCCCGTCCCCTGTCCCCTGCCGTTCATGTCCGCACCCAGTCGCCGTAGAGCGGGAACCGTCCGCACATCTCGCGCACCTCGCCGCGCACCTGCGTTGCGACCGACTCGTCGTCCGCCTTCGCGATCACGCGGTCGATGAGGCCTGCGATGGTGCGCATCTCGTCCACGCCGAAGCCGCGGGTGGTGAGCGCCGGCGTGCCGATGCGGATGCCGGAGGTCACGAAGGGCGATTCGGTCTCGCCGGGGACGGTGTTCTTGTTGACGGTGATCCCGGCGCGGTCCAGCGCCTTCTCCGCGATCTTCCCCGTCACGCCCTTGCTGCGCAGGTCCACCAGCAGCAGGTGGTTGTCGGTGCCGCCGGAGACCAGGGTGAAGCCGCGCTCCATCAGCGCCTCGGCCAGCACCTTCGCGTTCGCGATCACCCGGCCCGAATAGTCCGAGAACTCCGGCTCCAGCGCCTCCTTGAAGGCCACCGCCTTGGCCGCGATCACGTGCATCAGCGGGCCGCCCTGCGTTCCGGGGAACACCTGCTTGTCGACGGCCTTGGCGAGCTCCTCGCGCGCCAGGATCAGGCCGCCGCGCGGGCCGCGCAGCGTCTTGTGCGTGGTGGAGGTGACGATGTCGGCGTGCGGAACGGGCGAGGGATGGTGCCCCGTCGCGACCAGCCCGGCGAAGTGCGCCATGTCGACGAACAGCTTCGCGCCGCACTCGCGGGCGATCTCGGCGAACACCTCGAAGTCGATGATGCGCGGGTAGGCGCTGGCCCCGGCGACGATCACCTTGGGCTTCACCTTCACCGCCTGGTCGCGGAGCGCGCCGTAGTCGATGCGGTGGTCGTCGGTGCGGACGCCGTAGGCCACCACGTGGTACAGCCGGCCGCTGAAGTTGACCGGCGAGCCGTGCGTGAGGTGCCCGCCCTCGGACAGGTTCATCCCCAGGATGGTCTCGCCCGGGTCGAGCAGCGCGAAGTAGGCAGCCATGTTCGCCTGCGCGCCCGAATGCGGCTGCACGTTGCAATGGTCGGCGCCGAAGAGCTGGAGGAGGCGCTGCTGCGCCAGCCGCTCCACCTCGTCCACCACCTCGCAGCCGCCGTAATAGCGCTTCCCCGGCAGCCCCTCGGCGTACTTGTTGGTGAGCACCGACCCCATCGCCTCGATCACCGCGCGCGAGGCGAAGTTCTCGGACGCGATCATCTCCAGCTGGTGCTCCTGGCGGTCGGCCTCCGCCACCAGCAGCCGGTGGATGTCGGGATCGGCGGACTTCAGCGCTTGCATCGAATCGTTCTCGCGGCGGTTTCCTTCGTGGCGTGACTCGGATCGCGGAAACTAACAGGTGAGCTGGTGGCCTGCGAGGGTGGACGATGCCCAAAGCCGTAGGGCGGCCGATGCCCGGCCGCCCCACTTCTCAGGTCCGTGCCAACCGCCTCCCGCGGCGTGGCCGGCTTGCACCCTCGCCTGCCCTTTCAGTGCGGATGCGCTCCAGCAGCACCGACGCAGGCTCGTCGTTCGGATCCTGCGGCACGAGCTCGCCATGGAGGGCTTTGCTGAGAATAGCGTCTTCCACCTCTGAAACACTTCCTAACTGACCGTGTATCGCATGCCCGACTGAACTCGTAACCGCAAGCATCGACTCCAGCTTGGCCACCAGCCGTGGCAGTTCACCTGACGGCGGAAGCGGTAGCCGAATTGGCAAAAGCTTGCTGAGACTCAGGTTGAACTGGCCAGCTGAGCTGGCAGCTTTCTGCTCGAGAACACGTCTCATTTGAGGAGCTTGCATCATGAGTTGGACCCATGCCCACGATGGACCCGTTCCGATCAGCCGTAGCCGGATAAGGTAAGATGCGAACAGATGAGGCTTGTCGTACGCCTCGCGTACTACGGCGGCGCGGCCGATGAGCGAACGACTCCCATTCGTACGTACCAGCAACAGGTCCCCGGGTGCTATCGTCAGTTCGTCCGAGACGTTCGCTGGATCGACGACGTATTTCAAATCCACCGTGGAAAGGCGACCTTGGTGGACGTTCGGAATGCGTAACACTGCCGGCCCGTTCCCATCGTAGGCGCACTTGGCCGATGTCCCATAGCCTGCGTCCCAGCACAGATCGTCAAGCGTGACCCAGCGCCACCCGTTGGGTAATGCGCCACGCAGTTCGCGCGTTCGAATACCGGAAAGAAGCTCCCGCTCCCCATCGTTCGACAGCACGGAGCGAGGGTCGGCGGTCAGGTCTCCACGGAAGGCAGCGGCCAGGATGGATTGTCTCAGGCGTTCCAGCAGTGGAATTGCGGAGTCGATGTTCGCTCGGGCCGCCTGCCCTCTGAGCATTAGCCCGTCTACCTGTTCCGCAATTCGATGCTGTTCTGAAATCGGAGGAAGCGCGATCGGATACTCCGCGAGGACACCAAAGCTGATCCGGGGAAGATTGATCCCCGCCGCGTTCTGCGTGGCAAATCGAACGAATTCCGGTTGTGAGATCCAGTAGCGCAGGAAGCGAGGGTTGAGTGCCTTCACGGTTGTTAAAACAAGGAGTTCGGCCGAGCAAAGTCCATCAAAATCTGGAATGCAGACTTTGTTCAGGTAGGGCCGAAGCTTCCCGTAAAGCACGTCTCCGGCTCGAAAGCGGTTGCTCACGCTACGCATGTCACGAGCAATGGCTTTCCCGAGGATCTTACCGGTATGCGGCTCTATATGCTCCAGTCCGAGGTATGGAGAATCTGGTGCGGAGGATGGCTCGATCCTCTCCCGCGAGAGCGAGACTACTTCACGCAAAACCACCGTGGTCCAACCACGCGGCAGAGAATCACCGATTCCCATCAGACCGACACCAACTCGCCGCTCAAGGCCACGGTGAGCTCCTCCATCTCCGCCAATGCCGCCTGCAGCCTGGCCATGATCTCCGCCGCGATCTCCTCGGGCTCGGGCAGGTCCTCGTGATCACCGGCGTTCTCGTCGCGCAGCCAGGTGATGTCGAAATTGTCGCGGCGGGCAGCGATCTCCTCTCGGCTGAAGGGACGGAAGCGGCCCTCGGCACCTTGGTCGACCCGGGGCGACCTGCCGAGCGGATCGTCGCCGTACGCCGCCTCGAACTCCGCGAAATTCGCCCGGGTAAGCGGGGTGCGCTTCCCGAACCGCGGCACGTTGGTGCGCAGGTCGTAGAGCCACACCTCCCGCGTGTTCCCCTTCGGCTTGCCGGCGGGACCGCGTGCGAAGAAGAGCACGTTGGTATTCACGGTTTGCGCGTAGAAGATCCCGGTGGGGAGGCGAAGCACGGTGTGCAGGTCGCACTTGTCCATCAGGTCGGCGCGGATCTGCGCGCCCACGCCCTCTTCGAACAGCACGTTGTCGGGCACCACCACCGCGGCGCGCCCGCCGGGCTTTAGGCCGCGGTAGACGTGCTGGAGGAAGGCGAGCTGCTTGTTGCTGGTGAGGAAGGTGAAATCGTCGCGCGTGGGCTTACCGCCGCCGCGCTTGGTGCCGAACGGCGGGTTGGTGAGGATCACGTTCGCGGGCGGAAGCTGCGTGCCCAGCGGCGACAGCGTGTCGCCCAGCGACAGGTGCCCCTCGATGCCGTGCAGCAGCGCGTTCATCAGCAGGAGCCGGTGCGCGTCCTGCACCAGCTCCATCCCGTAAAACGCGTCCTTCCGCTGGAATTCCTGTTCGCGCTCGCCGAGCGCGAACAGGTCGTCGGTGGCGTCCTTGATGAACCGGTCGGCGATGATCAGGAACCCGCCGGTGCCCGCGGCTGGATCCTGCACGACCTCGCCGGCGCGCGGCTTCACCAGGCTCACGATGGACTCGATCAGCGGCCGCGGGGTGAAGTACTGGCCCGCGCCGGACTTCTGCTCCCCCGCGTTCTTCTCCAGCAGCCCTTCGTACAGGTCGCCCAGCCCCTCCTTCCGCGCGCTGTACCAGTCCAGCGAGTCGATGCTCTCGACCAGCGTCTTCAGGTTGCGTGGCTGGCGGATCGAGGTGGAGGCGTTCGCGTAGATCGCCTCGACGCGCGTGTCAGCGTGCGAGCCAAGCTCCAGTAACAGGCGACGGTAGAAAGCGAGCTGCTCCACTCCGTCGGACGCCACCAGCTCGCGCCAGCGGAATCCCTCGGGAAGGCGCCCCTCCGTTTTCGTCTCCTCCGCCATCTTCAGGAAGAGGAGGTAGGTGAGCTCCGTTACGTACTGGTGATACGTGATGCCGTCGTCGCGCAGGACGTGGCAGAGGTTCCAGAGCTTCTGTACGATGTCGTGCGTCGTCGCCATTCGTATCCGTTTCGGTCAGGCGGAGTCCCGCCAGACCTCGTCTTGGATGTCGCCGAGGATGGATTCCAGCTCTCCTTCGAACACGCGGTCGATGCGCGTAAAGCCGCCGTGCTCGCGGAACTCGCCCGCGTCCACCGCCTGCCGGTCCACCACCCGCTCGCGCTCTACTTGAGCGCCAATACGCCGCAGCCAG
>DASYJZ010000609.1:0-2265 GCA_035995965.1 Longimicrobium sp.
AAGACTACCTCTCCCGGTACGGGAGAGGTGGCGAGCCCTGGCGAGCCGGAGAGGGCGCTGAGCCGAGGCCCGCTGGAGCGATCCGCAATTCGCTCTGTTCCGCAATTCAGCAGACATTGTTGCCGGACCTCGGACCACCCAGCATCAAGGTAGAACCTGGCATCAGCTTCAACGTAGATCCTCCGCTGGCTCGCGTAATGCGTCCCCCCGCCGGACCCGATCGGCAGCCCGCCAAACGGAGTCCGCATGAAGCTGGTCGTCTTCGGCCTCACCATCAGCTCGAGCTGGGGGAACGGGCACGCCACCCTCTGGCGCGGCCTGGTGAAGGCGCTCGTGCGCCGCGGGCACCGGGTGGTCTTCTTCGAGCGCGACGTGCCGTACTACGCCGGCGCGCGCGACCTGTGGGAGATCCCGGGCGGCGAGCTGGTGCTCTACCCGGGTTGGGACGCCGTCCTCCCCTACGCGAAGAGCCACCTGGCCGACGCCGACGTGGCGATGGTCACCAGCTACTGCCCCGACGGCGTCGCCGCGGCCGCGCTGGCGCTCGACGGCCCCGCCGCGCTCCGCGTCTTCTACGACCTGGACACGCCCGTCACCCTCGACGGGCTGCGCAGCGGCCGCGAGGTGCCATACCTGCCGCCCGACGGGCTGCGCGGCTTCGACCTGGTGCTCTCCTTCACCGGCGGCGAGGCGCTGGCCCAGCTCCGCGGCCTGCTCGGCGCGCGGCGCGCGGCACCGCTGTACGGGCACGTCGACCCTGACGTCCATCGCCCGGTGCCGCCGCTCGCCGGGCCGCGCGCGGACGTCAGCTACCTGGGCACCTGGGCGGCGGACCGGCAGGCGGCGCTCGAGGCGCTGTTCATCGAGCCCGCGCGGCGGATGCCGGGGCGCCGCTTCCTGATCGCTGGCGCGCAGTACCCGCACGATTTCCCCTGGACCGGCAACGTCTACTTCCAGCGCCACCTGCCGCCGGCCCAGCACCCGGCCTTCTTCTGCTCGTCCGCACTCACCCTGAACGTCACCCGCCGGGCGATGGCGGAGATGGGCTTCTGCCCGAGTGGCCGGCTCTTCGAGGCGGCGGCGTGCGGCGTGCCCATCCTCTCCGACGCGTGGACCGGCCTCGACGCCTTCTTCACCCCCGGCGACGAGATCCTCACCGCCTCCACCACGGACGAGGCAATGGCCGCGATCTCGCTCCCCGCCGACGAGCTGGCGCGCATCGCCCGCAACGCGCGCGAGCGCACGCTGGCGGAGCACACCTCCGAGCGCCGCGCCGCCGAGCTGGAGGAGCTGCTGGACGCGGCCATGCGCGGCGAAGAATGGGAGGCGGACGCCGGCGCGGAAGGCGCACTGGCCAGCGCACTTCCGCACTCCCGCACTTCCGCACTTCCCCTGGAGGCCTGAGCGCATGTGGGGCATCGTACCCGCCGCCGGCGCGGGAACGCGCATCCAGCCGCTCGCCTTCAGCAAGGAGCTGCTCCCCGTCGGCAGCCGCGCCGACCGCGACGGGGTGGAGCGGCCGCGCGCCGTCAGCGAGTACCTGGTGGAGCGGATGGTGCGCGGCGGCGCGGACCGGGTGTGCTTCGTGATCTCGCCGGGGAAGGGCGACATCCTCGCCTACTACGGCGGCGAGGTAGGCGGGGCGGACGTTTGCTACGTCGTGCAGCCAAGGCCGGCGGGGCTCTGCGACTCCATCTTCCGTGCCCTGCCGTTCCTGGACCCGGCCGACGAGGTGCTGGTCGGCCTCCCCGACACCCTCTGGTTCCCGGAAGACGGCTTCGGCGCGCTCCCGGGCGGCGAGCTCTCCTTCCTCCTCTTCCCCGTCGACCGTCCCGAGCTCTTCGACGCGGTGGTGACGGACGACGGCGGGAGCGTGCTGGAGATCCAGGTGAAGGAGCCCGGCGCGCGCACGCACTGGGTGTGGGGCGCCTTCAAGCTCCCCGTGTCGATCCTCACGGAGCTGCACGCGCACTGGCTGGAGCGCGGCCGGCGCGACGAGTACGTGGGGACGCTGGTGAACGCCTGGCTGGCGCGGGGCGGCCGCGCGCGCGGCGTCCGCGCCGGCGAGGCGTACGTGGACGTGGGGACGCTCAACGGCTACCGCGAGGCGATCCACCTGCTGGAGGCGCGCCCCGTGCATGCGTCCGCGGAGGCGCCCCGCGTAGCGCCCCAGCCCTGGCGCGCCGCGGCGGGCGTGGCGTGACTGGCGAACGTGGTCTACGGGTGCCCATCCCGAGGCCCGACCACCCGGACTCGCCGTCGGCG
>DASYJZ010000610.1:0-3278 GCA_035995965.1 Longimicrobium sp.
GTGACCAGCCCGAACGACGAGTAGGCGCCGCCGTCGAGCAGCGTCTTCGCCTCCACCGCGGTGAGCTTCCCGTCCGCCGTGGCGCCCACGCGGTACTTCATCCTGAAGGGATGCCGGCCGCGGTGCGCCAGGAACACCTCCTCGCGGGTGTAGAGGATCTTCACCGGCCGCCCGGTCTTCATCGCCAGTCGGGCGACGCAGAACTCCAGGTCGAAGGGCTCGCTCTTCCCGCCGAACCCGCCCCCGACCGCGGGCTGGATGACGCGCACGCGGGCGGGGTCCAGCTCCAGCACCTTCGCCAGCTCGCGGTGCAGGTAGTGCGGCACCTGCGTGCTCGACCAGACGGTGAGCCGGCCCACGCCCGCGCCGCCCTCTTCCCACATCCCGATGGCGCAGTGCGGCTCGATCGGGGTGTGGGTGGAGCCCTCGAAGAAGTAGTTGCCCTCAATCACCACGTCCGCCGCCTTGAGCCCCGCCTCCACGTCGCCGAACTCGAGCTTGACGATCTTGGAGATGTTGCCGTTGTGCCCCGGCTTCTTGGGCTCGTGCACCGGCGTGGCGGCCGCCTCGGGGGTGAGCGCGAACTCGGGATCGAGGATCGGGGGCAGGAGCTCGTACTCGACGCGGATCAGCTCCAGCGCGCGGTTGGCCGTCTCTTCGTCGACCGCGGCCACCGCGGCCACGCCGTCGCCGATGTAGCGCACCCGGTCGGTGGCGAGCGCCTGCTCGTCCGGCGTCCAGACGATGATGCCGTAGGGCGTCGGCATCTCCGCGCCGGTGACGACGGCGAAAACGCCGGGGAGCGCCTCCGCCCGAGACGTGTCGATCGAGAGGATGCGGGCGTGGGGATGCGGCGAGCGCAGGATCTTCCCGTGCAGCATCCGCGGGAGCGTGAGGTCGTCCGTATAGCGGGCGCGGCCGGTGCTCTTGGCGAGCCCGTCCGTCTTCCGCATCCGCCGCCCGATGACCGACAGCTCGGCGTTGTAGCCGTCCTCGCGCGGGTGCAGGGGCACGGAGCCGCCCACGTCGGGGCGCTCGACCTCGTTCACCAGCGGGATGCCGGAGCCGCCGCCCTCGGCGGGTGGGTCGGACGCGCGGGTCCAGTCTCCGCTCACAGCACCACCTCCTCCGCCACTTCGTCCGCAGCAGCCGCCAGTGCCTCGTCGCTGGGGAGCAGCACCACGGGACCGGCGGGGTCGTCGCCGATCACGATCTCGCCGCGCAGGCGCGTCGCCGCCATCTCCACCGCGTCGATGATCTTGGTATAGCCGGTGCAGCGGCAGAGGTTGCCCGAGAGCGCGTCGCGGATCTCGTCGCGCGTGGGGCGCACGTTCTCCTCCAGCAGCGCGGCGGCGCTCATCAGGATCCCCGGGGTGCAGAATCCGCACTGGGCCGCGCCGCAGAGGTCGAAGGCGTCCTGCAGCGGGTGCGGCACCCCCGGCGCGGTGCGGAAGCCCGCCAGCCCCTCCACCGTGCGCACCTCGCGCCCCAGCGCCTCGTACACGGGCGCGATGCAGGAGAGCGTGGGGACGCCGTCCACCCACACCGTGCAGGCGCCGCAGTCGCCCTTGTCACACCCCTGCTTGCTCCCGGTGAGCCCCACGGAGTAGCGCAGCGCCTCCAGCAGGGTCCAGTGCGTGGGCACCGCCACCTGGTGCGTGTCGCCGTTCACGCGGAGGGTCAGGAGCTCCTTCATCGTCCTCGTCGGGGGTGCCGGAGCGGGGCTCCGTGTGCGCGGAAGTCCCCGCCACGCGCGGGTTTGCCGGACCCGAAGACTACCCCGCGCGGCCGGTGGTGTCAACCGCGTCTCGAACGCCCGTTCGAACGCCGGGAGCGGCGGCGGACCGCTGCTTGCCGAGGTCTTCGGCCGGTCCTTTCGCCTCCCCGGCTTGCCCGCTGAACCACGGGGGGTTAGATGCTGCGCTGGGCCGGGCTTCGTCCCCGGCCGCTCGCTCACCCGACCGCGCACCGATGCCGCAGCTCCAGCTTTCCGCGAAGCCGCCCAGTCACCCGCCCGCGCCGCCGGCCTTCCCGCTGCGCCTGGCGGCGGTGGACGTGGGCTCCAACGCCATTCGCTTCCTGGCGGCGGAGTTCCGCGTGCTCGGCGACTACGAGGTGCTGGAGGAGGAGCGCGTCGCGGTGCGCCTGGGTCACGACGTCTTCCTCACCGGCCGGCTCACCCCCGAGGCGGTGGACGCCGCGGTGCAGGCCATCACGCGCTTCCGCGGGCGGATGGAGGCGCTCGGCGTCACGCACTACCGCGCGGTGGCGACCAGTGCCACCCGCGAGGCGCGCAACGGCGCCGACCTGGTGGCGCGGGTGCGCAAGGAGGCCGGGATCGAGCTGGAGGTGATCACCGGGCAGGAAGAGGCGCGGCTGGTCTACCTCACCGTGGCCAACCGCATCCCGCTGGGCGACGACAAGTGGGTCACGGTGGACGTGGGCGGCGGGAGCGTGGAGGTGTCGCTGGTCGACGCCAGCGGCATCCTCTGGAGCGAGAGCCACGTGATGGGCTCGGTGCGCCTGCTGGAGGAGCTCTCCAGCGCCGGCGACGATCCGGGGCGCTTCCAGCGGCTGCTGCGCGAGTACGCGGCCACGCTGCAGATCCCCGTGATCGCGCAGCATTGGAAGCCGCGCGGCACCATCGCCACCGGCGGCAACGCCGAGGCGCTGGCGCGGCTCGCCGGGTTCGAGGCCTCGCGCGGCAGGGTCGCCGCGGTCCCGCTGAAGACGCTGCGCGCCGTGGTGGAGCTGCTGTCGAAGATGTCGTACCGCCAGCGGGTGGAGCAGCTCGGCCTGCGCGAAGACCGGGCCGACGTGATCCTGCCCGCGGGGATGATCTACGAGCGCGTGGCCACCGTGGCGCGGGCCGACGAGCTGCTGGTGCCTTCTGTGGGGCTCAAGGACGGGGTGCTGATCGACCTGGCCGAAGACCTGGCCAGCCACGAGGCGCACGAAGACCGCAAGGACCGGCAGGCGGTGGCGGGGTCGCTGGCGCTCGGGCGGCGCTACCTGTTCGACGAGGCGCACGCGCTGCAGGTCTCGCGGCTGGCGGCCTCGCTCTTCGACCAGCTCCGCAAGGTGCACGGGATGGGCCCCGCCGAGCGGCGGATGCTCCTGGCCGCGGCGGTGCTGCACGACATCGGCGCCTTCGTGGGCTACAAGAAGCACCACAAGCACTCGCTCTACCTGATCGCCAACAGCGAGGTCCCGGAGCTCACGCAGCGCGAGACCGAGATCGTGGCGAACCTGGCGCGCTACCACCGCAAGGGCGTTCC
>DASYJZ010000611.1:0-5072 GCA_035995965.1 Longimicrobium sp.
ACGCTTTCTGTGCGGAATCGCTCGTCAGGCGTTGGAAGAACTTTGGTCGGAGATTCCCCTACGGCCGCCCCCACGCGGAGAAACCTGCGTCTTCCTCTGCGTCTCCGCGGCTCTGCGTGAGATGCCGTTGCCGTTGCGGGAGCCGCGCCACGCAATTGCCTCGGACCGGGCCCTGCATCATCTTCCCCGGTTCGGAATCGCGCGCCGAACTGCGGGATTTCTTCGGGGTACGAGGGCAATTGTCGCGACACCGTCGCGATAATGGCCAGGAGTGAACACGACCGAGGAAAGCATGGCCTTCGAACTGGTGTCACCCTTCCAGCCGGCCGGCGACCAGCCGCGTGCCATCGGCGAGCTCACCGAGGCGCTGAAGCGGGGCGACCGCTACCAGACGCTGCTCGGCGCCACGGGGACGGGAAAGACCTTCACCATGGCGCACGTGATCGCCCAGCACGGGCGGCCCGCGCTGGTGATGAGCCACAACAAGACGCTCGCCGCGCAGCTCTACGGCGAGCTCAAGCAGCTCTTTCCGAAGAACGCCGTCGAGTACTTCATCAGCTACTACGACTACTACCAGCCCGAGGCGTACATCCCCAGCAGCGACACCTTCATCGAGAAGGACTCGTCGATCAACGAGGACATCGAGAAGCTGCGGCTACGCGCCACCAGCAGCCTGATGGAGCGCGACGACGTGATCATCGTCTCCTCCGTCTCCTGCATCTACGGGCTGGGCGACCCGCGCGAGTACCGGCAGCTCATGGTGGTGCTGGAGGTGGGGCAGCAGATCGGGCGGAAGAAGATCCTCGAGGCGCTGGTGAACGTGCAGTACGCGCGCAACGACGCCGCCTTCGAGCGCGGCAACTTCCGCGTGCGCGGCGACACCGTGGAGGTCTTTCCCGCCTACGAGGAGCAGGGGATCCGCATCGAGCTGTGGGGCGACGAGATCGAGCGCATCTCCCGCTTCGACCCGCTCACCGGCGACACCATCGCCGCGATGAAGAAGACGGCCATCTACCCGGCCACGCACTTCGTCACCCAGAAGAGCACGGTGGAGCGCGCCGTCACGCGCATCCGCGAGGAGCTGAACGGGCGGCTGAAGGAGCTGCTGGGCCAGGGGAAGCTGTTGGAGGCGCAGCGGCTGGAGAGCCGGACGAACTTCGACATCGAGATGATGATGGAGATCGGCACCTGCGCGGGGATCGAGAACTACAGCCGCCACATCGCCGGCCGCGCCGAGGGCGAGCGCCCCGCCTGCCTCTTCGACTACTTCCCCGAGGACTTCCTCGTGGTCGTCGACGAGTCGCACGTGACCGTCCCCCAGATCGGCGGGATGTTCAACGGCGACCGGGCGCGCAAGCTCACGCTGGTGGAGCATGGCTTCCGCCTCCCCAGCGCGCTCGACAACCGCCCGCTCAAGTTCGAGGAGTGGGAGCGGATGGTGCCCAGGGCGGTGTTCGTCTCCGCCACCCCGAGCGAGTACGAGCTGGTGAAGAGCGGCGGCGTGGTGGTGGAACAGATCATCCGCCCCACCGGGCTGCTGGACCCGGAGGTGGTCATCCGCCCGGTGAAGGGCCAGGTGGACGACCTCCTCGCCGAGATCCGCGACCGCGAGGCGAAGGGCGAGCGCGTGCTGGTGACCACCCTCACCAAGCGGATGTCGGAGGACCTGACGGACTTCCTGCAGCAGGCCGGGGTGCGCGTGCGCTACCTGCACAGCGACATCGACTCCATCGAGCGGGTGGAGATCCTGCGCGAGCTGCGGCTGGGGAAGTTCGACGTGCTGGTGGGGATCAACCTGCTGCGGGAGGGGCTGGACCTCCCCGAGGTGTCGCTGGTGGCGATCCTGGACGCGGACAAGGAGGGGTTCCTGCGCTCCGCGTCGTCGCTGATCCAGACGGTGGGCCGCGCCGCGCGCAACTCGCAGGGGAAGGCGATCCTCTACGCGGACCGCATCACCGGCTCCATGGCGCGGATGATGGAGGAGACCAGCCGCCGCCGCGAGACGCAGGCGGCGTACAACGAAGAGCACGGGATCATCCCCACCACCATCATCAAGTCGGTGGACGAGATCTCGAACCAGACGCGCGTGGCCGACGCGCGCTCGGCGAAGTACCAGCTCCCGGCCGGCGCGAAGGCGATGAAGGCCGGCGAGCGGAAGGTCCCCTTCGGCAAGACGCCGGAGGAGATGCTCAAGGACGTCGAGAACGACATGCGCAACGCCGCCGCCCAGCTCGACTTCGAGCTCGCGGCGCTGCTGCGCGACCAGTACCTGGAGCTGAAGGCCCAGATCGACGGCGCCAAGCCCACCACGGCCCAGCGCCGCCAGGCCGCCGGGCTGCGGCCGACGGTCTGAACAATTTTCCAACCCGCGGAAAGGGATGATGGAGGCGGAGCTGACGGAGCCGGAGCTGGTGGCTTGGGGCGAGCGCATCGGCCGGGAGGCGCGCACGCCGCTGGTGCTGGCGCTGCGCGGCGACCTCGGGGCGGGCAAGTCGACGCTCGCGCGCGCCGTCGCGCACGGCGCGGGGGTGGAGGGCGACGTCCCCTCGCCGACCTTCAACCTCGTCTTCGCCTACGACACGCCGCGCGGCGTGCGGGTGCAGCACCTGGACCTCTACCGCCTGGAGCGCCCCGACGAGGTGTGGGAGCTGGGATGGAGCGAGCTCGGCACCCCCGGCGACCTGGTGCTGATCGAGTGGCCCGAGCGCGCCGAGGCGCTCCTCCCCACGCCGCGCTGGGAGGTGGAGATCGAGGACCTCGGCGACCCCGCGTCGCGCCGCGTCGCCACCCGCGCCGTCGGCACCCCGCCCCCGCTCCCGCCGCTGCGCGGAGACGCGCCGTGACCCTCGCCGGCCCCGTGCTCGCGCTCGACAGCTCCACCTCCGGCGGCTCCGTCGCCGTCGCGGTGGACGGGCGGGTGGTGGCGGAGCGCGTGCTCCCCTCCACCGCCGGCGCCTCGTCGCTGCTGATGCCCGCCGTCGACGAGGCCGTGCGCGCCGCCGGGCTGCGTCCGCGCGACCTGGCCGCGGTGGTCGCGGCCGGCGGCCCCGGCTCGTTCACCGGGCTCCGCATCGCCGCCGCGACCGCGAAGGCGATCGTCCGCGCGCTGGGCGTGCCGCTCTTCGCCTACTCCGGGCTGCTCGCCACCGCCGCCGCGCACCGGCGCGAGGGGCGCCCCGTCTGCGCCCTGTTCGACGCGCGCAACCGCGAGGTGTTCGCCGGCTGCTGGCGCTTCGCGGACGAGGGCGTCCAGGAAGTGCTCCCGCCCACCATCCTCACGGTGGACGAGGCGGTCGACCGGCTCCGTGGCGAGTCCCCGCGCTTCACCGGCGACGGCGCGGCGCTGCACGCCGCCGAGCTGGAGGCCGCCCTCGGCCCGGGGAGCGTCCGTCCGCTGGGGGACGAATCGCCCGCCGCCGGGCTGCTCTGGCTCGCGCGGACGGTCCCGGAGCTCGGGCGCGTCTCCGCGCCGGCCGCGTGGGAGCCGGAGTACCTGCGCGCCTCGGGCGCGGAGCGCATCGCCGCGGCGCGGGCGGGGTGATGGCGCGCCTGGACCCCCTCTCCCCCTTCGGCCTGGTCGCCGACCCCGACTTCCGCGTCCGTCCGCTGGTCGAGACCGACCTGCCGCAGGTGATGGCGATCGAAAACGCCTGCTTCTCCACCCCCTGGAAGGAGCCCACCTTCCGCGGCCTCCTGCGCCGCACCGACACCGACCTGTTCGTGGCGGAGCTCGACGGCGCCGTGGCCGGCTACGCGGCGTGCTGGACGGTGATCGACCAGAGCGAGCTGGGGAACGTGGCCGTGGCCGACGCGGCGCGCGGGCGGGGAATCGGCGGCGCGCTGGTGGACGCGGTGGTGGAGCGGGTGAAGGCTCGGGGCACGCACGAGTGCTTCCTGGAGGTGCGCGAGTCCAACCGCGGCGCGCAGTCCATCTACCGCGACCGCGGCTTTGTGGTGGTCGGGCGGCGGAGGTCGTATTATGCGCAGCCCACCGAAGACGCGCTCGTGATGCGCCTGCGGGTGTGAGACAAGAATCTTGACGAAGCGGACGAGGCGCGATATTAATGCGCCATCCCGGTTGTCCACTACGTTCATTTGTGTCCAAAGAGGAGGAGAGACGTGGCACGGAGCCTCAACAAGGCGATGCTGATCGGGAACGTGGGCCAGGATCCCGAGATCCGCACCATCCCCAACGGTGCGCGGGTGGCCCAGTTCTCCGTCGCGACCAGCCGACGGTGGAACGACAAGAGCGGGCAGCAGCAGGAGAAGACGGAGTGGCACCGGATCGTGGCGTGGGAGAAGCTGGTGGAGATCATCGAGCGCTACGTGAAGAAGGGCGACCGCATCTACATCGAGGGCGAGATCGAGTACCGCCAGTACCAGGACAAGGACGGGGTCACCAAGTACACCACCGAGATCCGTGCGCGCGAGGTGGTGCTCCTGGGCAGCAAGAGCGACGGCGGGGGCGGCGGCGACTGGGACCGCGGCGGCTCGCGTCCGGCGGCGTCCGGAGCGCGCTCCGGCACCGGTGGCGGAGGCGGCGCGAAGAGCGGCAGCGACTACGACGACTTCCAGGCCCCACCGCTGGAGGACGACGACGACCTGCCGTTCTAAAGCGGCACGTCCACCGGATTCCCGTTCCATCCTGAGCCCGGGTCGGCCGGCACTTCGAGACCTCGGAGTGCCGGCCGTTCCGCTTCCAGCCCCCCGAACCCCCGGCGCACCGAGCCGCCGTCGGTCCACGGTCGCGCGCGGTCGTGACGCGCGCGCCTCGTCGGAGTCACTGCGGCCGGGCGACGCCTCCGGAGCCGCAACCATGAGCACGAAGGAGAAGAAGCAGAAGACCGTGGCCGTCCGGCGCCGCGTGGAGCTCCCGCCGCCCGCCGCCATCCCGGCCCTTTCGATTGCGCCCGCCCTGCTGGACGACGTCCGCTCGCTGATCGACAGCGCGCGCCTGCAGACGGCGAGGGCGGTGAACTCCGCGATGGTGGTCACCTACTGGAGCATCGGCGAGCGCATCCGGCGCGAGGTGCTGGGCGACGACCGCGCGGAGTACGGCAAGCAGGTGGTGG
>DASYJZ010000612.1:0-3115 GCA_035995965.1 Longimicrobium sp.
TGCCGGCGGCGGTATGGGATGCCCTCCGCGCGGTGTGCGACCGGGTGCGGAGCGCGGACCCCGGGCGCCTCCCCACCGTGCTCCTGCTGAGCGCGGAGCCGCACGTCCCGTGGGAGCTGGCCTACCTGGACCCGCCGCTGGACCCGGCGCGGCCGCCGTTCCTGGGCGCCCAGGTCGCGGTCTCCCGCTGGATCCTGGCCCCGCACGGCATCCCCCTGCCTCCACCCGGTGCGGTGGCGGTCCGGCGGATGGCCGTGGTGGCGGGGAACTACGCGAGCGGGAGCGAGCTGCGCCCGCTTCCGCTGGCGATTGCCGAAGCGGCCGAGCTCGTCCGGGAGTACGGCGCCACGGCCCTCGAGGCTACGCCCTCGGACATGCGCCGCCTGCTGGACGGCGCGGTGCCGGGTGCCGCTGGGCCGGCCGGGGTACAGGCGATCCACTTCGCCTGCCACGGCGCCGTCGACGGTGACGACCCGAAGTACGCAGGCATCTACCTGGACGATGAGTCGACCCTCAGCCCGGTGGTGTTCCGCTCCGCCCGGGTGGCGAAGAGCGACACGCCGTTCCTCTTCCTGAACGCCTGCCAGGTGGGGAACGCGGGGGAGTTGCTCGGCGAGTACGCGGGTTTCGCGGGGGAGGCGCTGCGGGGAGGGTTCAGCGGGTTCCTGGCTCCGTTGTGGTCGGTGAGCGACGACACGGCGCGCGACTTCGCGCTGGAGTTCTACCGCAAGGCGTTCGCCGCTACGCCGGTCGCGGACATCCTCTGCGAGCTGCGCGGGCGTTACCGGATGAATGGGACCGGAATCCCCCGGTCGACCTACCTGGCTTACGTCTTTTACGGCAACCCCAACCTGCTCCTGACCCGCAGCGCCGACGCGTCGGCGTCCGCTGCGGCATGAGGACTGAACAGAAGCGCCTTATTCCGACCAGCTCGTTCTCAGACGCGCACCATGCCGAAGGCGATCATCAAGACGACGGCGGTGCCGAGCACCGTGGTCCAGAGCGCCCACAGTTTGTAGAAGGCGAGCTCGGGGTGCAGGCGCTTGTACAGCCAGGCGAGCGCCGCGCCGCCCCCGAACGCGCCCAGCAGCCACACCGCGGCGAGCGGAAGCCAGCGGATCACCCTTCGCGCACCAGGTCGTAGCGCTCGATCTTCTTGTAGAGGTTCGAGCGGGGCATGTCGAGCAGGCGCGCCGTCTCGCTGACGTTCCAGTCGTTCTCGCGCAGCTTCTGGATGATGAAGGCGCGCTCGGCCGCCTCCTTGAACTCCGCGAAGGTGGTGCACCCCAGCAGGTCCGACGACAGCCCGCCGCCCTTCATGTGGCCGCCCACCAGCAGCTCCACGTCGTCCAGCCCCACCATCGCGCCGCTGGTGAGGATCAGCAGGCGTTCCACGGTGTTGCGCAGCTCGCGCACGTTCCCGGGCCAGTCCATCCGCTGCAGCCGCTGCAGCGCGTCGTCGCTGAAGGGTCGCGGACGCAGCGCGCTCTCCCGCGCGATGGTCTCGCCGAAGTGCTGCACCAGCATGGCGATGTCCTCGCGCCGCTCGCGCAGCGGGGGCACGTAGAGGGGGATCACGTTCAGCCGGTAGAACAGGTCCTCGCGGAAGCGCCCGGCCTTGATCTCCTCCTCCAGCTCCTTGTTGGTGGCGGCCATGATCCGCACGTCCACCTTGATCGGCTTGGCGCCCCCGACGCGGGTGATGATCCCCTCCTGCAGCGCGCGCAGCACCTTGGCCTGCGCGGCCAGGCTCATGTCGCCGATCTCGTCCAGGAAGAGCGTGCCGCCGTCGGCCAGCTCGAACTTCCCCGCGCGGTCTTCCACGGCGCCGGTGAACGAGCCCTTCATGTGGCCGAAGAGCTCGCTCTCGATCAGCTCCGAAGGGATGGCGGCGCAGTTCACCTCCACGAACGGGCCGTCGGCGCGCGGGCTCAGGCGGTGCACGGCGCGGGCGATCAGCTCCTTGCCGGTGCCGTTCTCGCCGGTGATCAGCACGCGGGCGTCGGTCGGCGCCACCTTCTCCACCCGGTCGAGCACCTGCCGCAGCGCGAAGGAGCGGCCCACGATCTGGTGGCGGCTCTCCACCTCGCCGCGCAGCCGCGCGTTCTCGGCCTTCAAGCCCTGCTGCTGCAGCGAGTTGCGCAGCACGATCAGCAGCCGCTCGGTGTCCAGCGGCTTCTCCAGGAAGTCGAAGGCGCCGCGGCGGGTGGCCTCGACGGCGGTGTCGATGGTGCCGTGGCCGCTGATCATCACCACCACGGCGGCCGGGTCGACCTCGCGGATCTTCGTGAGCACCTCGAGCCCGTCCATCCGCGCCATCTTCACGTCCAGGAAGGTGACGTCGGGGCGGAAGTCACGGTACAGCTCGACGGCCTCCGAGCCGCCGCCCGCGTCGCGGACCTCGTGGTCCTCGTACTCGAAGAGCTGCTTGAGGACGTGCCGGATGCCGGGTTCGTCGTCGACGACGAGGATGCGGGCCATGGGATCGGGTGCGAGGGTGCGAGGGTGCGAAAAGAAAGTGCTGAGTGCTGAGTGCTTAAGTGCTGAACAGCGGCGGAACTGGGGGAGTGCCCGTCCGCCGCGGGTCAGCGCGGGGCCAGCACCAGCTCGCCGGCCTCCACGCGGGCGGAGGAGACGCCGGGGGGGAGGCGGAAGGGATACTCGTCGGCCGCCAGGCCGGGCTCGTCCGCGCGGCCCAAGCGCTTGAGGGCGTCGGGATAGACTTCGTGCGGCACCGGCACCTTGGCGAACGATACGCTGCCGATGCGCAGCGCGGCGCGGCCGGGGCCGAGGGTGCGCAGGTTGCCGCGCAGCCGCACCTCCGCCGTGTCGGGGAGGAAGTCGCGCACGGCGCGCAGCTCGCGCGTGTCGGGAAGGCGCGACGTCGCCAGCCGCCCCTGCAGCATCAGCGTGTCGCCCGAGAACGCCACGGTGGGCGAGTCGAGCTGGCTGGCGAGCTGGTCGTGGAAGCGGTAGCGCAGGTAGCTGGTGAACTCGGCGCTGTTCAGGTGCACGGTGTCGCCGCTGGTGCGCATCCGCTCCAGCTTCCGCTCCGCCGACTCCGCGGCGGCGGCGGAGACCTCCGTCTGCGGGGCCGCGCCCTGCTTCCAGCGCC
>DASYJZ010000613.1:0-6098 GCA_035995965.1 Longimicrobium sp.
ACCGGCGGGGCGTACCAGATCGTTCGCCCGTCCTTCTCCGTGGCAGCGCTCACGGCGGGGCGGTTGATCCCCAGGTCGTCGGGGATGGTCTCCTGCGTGTGCCACCCCTCGGCCACGAAGAAGGGGACGAGCACGATCCGCCGCTCCTCCATCGCCTCCAGCACCGCGCCCACGTTCGGCTCCTGGTCCAGGAAGCCGGTGCGCACGTGGCCGAAGACCCCGGCAGCATCGGCGTCGCGCGAGACCTGGTAGATCACCTCGGCCGAGTTGCTGTTGCGCTCCGTGCCGTGGCCGATGATGACCAGCCCGGCGCCGCGCGCCTCGGCGTCGGTGAGCCCCGCCGTCTCCTCGGCGCGGCGCAGGATCATCGCGGGCATGGAGGGATGGGTGCCGACGGGGCCGCAGTAGCGGATCGTCTTCCCCAGCTTGCTGGTGGTGGACGGCGCGGGGCCGCTGAGCCCCAGCTCGCGGGGGATCACCTCGCCGGTGAAGTAGCCCTCGGAGATAAAGAGGGGGACCACGTAGACGTCGTCTGCCTCCACCAGGTCGAACACCTCGCGCATGGAGGGCTCTTCCTTCCAGAAGCACTCGCGCACCTCGTCGAACACGCCCGTCCGCCGGATCGCCGCCGCGTGCCGGTAGACGGGCGCGCTCGAGTCCGCGTTCAGGTGCGACCCGTGCCCGATGATGATCAGTGCCTGCAAACGCTTGCGCTCCTTCCGGATACCTCGCTGGGAGCGCGGAAGTTGGGGCGCCGCGCCGGGCGCGGCAAGTACGCGGGTTTGCGCCGGCCCCCGCCCGACGCCAGCCTGGCACGTCTACGGCACGCACTTGCCGCCGCCCTCCCACCGAAGCACCTTTCGGCGCATAGCCTTACGCCAGTCCACCCGAGCGTGCGCCGATGTCCGGGCCAGCCTCGAACGATCCGACTCCGCCCTTCGTGCGCCCCTCCGGCAAGCCCGCCGGGGGGCTGTCGTCCATCTTCGCCTCCGTGCGCCAGCTCGCCCGCGACCGCTCGCTGCTGCAGGGGTCGAAGGCGCTGCGGGTGATGAACCAGGTGGACGGGTTCGACTGCCCCGGGTGCGCGTGGCCCGAGGCGAAGGACCGCTCCACCTTCGAGTTCTGCGAGAACGGCGCGAAGGCCGTCGCCGCCGAGAGCACCGCCCGCCGCGCCGACCCGGCCTTCTTCGCGAAGCACACCGTCGGCGAGCTGCTGGCGCAGAGCGACTACTGGCTGGAGCAGCAGGGGCGCCTCACCCATCCCCTGATCCGCCGGGCCGGGAGCGACCGCTTCGAGGCGATCGGGTGGGACGAGGCCTTCGCGCGCGCCGGCGAGGTGCTGCGCTCCCTCGGCGACCCCGACCAGGCGGCGTTCTACACCTCGGGGCGCACGAGCAACGAGGCGGCGTTCCTGTACCAGCTCTTCGGGCGGATGTACGGGACGAACAACTTCCCCGACTGCTCCAACCTCTGCCACGAGAGCAGCGGCGTGGGGTTGCGCGGGACCATCGGCGTGGGGAAGGGCACCGTCCAGCTCGACGACTTCGCCAAGGCCGACGCCATCTTCGTGATCGGCCAGAACCCGGGGACCAACCACCCCCGGATGCTCAGCGCGCTGCAGGCCGCCCGCCGCCGCGGCGCCGAGATCGTGGCGATCAACCCGTTGCGCGAGCGGGGGCTGGAGGAGTTCGTCCACCCCCAGGAGGTCGCCGCGTCGCTGGTCGGCCACGGCACGCGGATGACCACGCTCTACCTCCAGCCGAAGCCCGGCTCCGACGTGGCGGTGCTGAAGGGGATGATGAAGCGCCTGCTCGAGGCCGAGAAGCAGACGCCCGGGCGCGTGCTGGACCACGGCTTCATCCGCGCGCACACCACCGGCGTCGAGGCGCTCGTCGAGGACCTGCACGCCACGCCGTGGGAGGCGATCGAAGAGCAGAGCGGCCTCACCCGCGCGCAGATCATCCAGGCGGCGGACGTCTACACCCGTTCGCGGGCGACCATCATCACCTGGGCGATGGGGCTCACGCAGCACGACAACGCGGTCGACAACATCGTCGCCATCGCCGATCTGCTGCTGCTGCGCGGGAACGTCGGCCGGGCGGGCGCCGGCGCCTGCCCCGTGCGCGGCCACAGCAACGTGCAGGGCGACCGCACCGTCGGCATCGACCACGCGCCCGGCGCGCCGCTCCTCGACCGGCTGGAAGAGGTCTTCGGCTTCACCGCGCCGCGCCGCCACGGGCTGGACGTCGTGGAGACGATCCGCGCGATGGACGCCGGCCGGATCCGCTTCTTCATGTCGATGGGCGGCAACTTCTTCTCCGCCAGCCCCGACCACGGCCTGCTGGAGCGGGCGCTGCGCACGCCCGACCTCTCGGTCTACGTGCTCACCAAGCTGAACCGCGGCGCGCTCGTCCACGGCCGCGAGGCGATGATCTGGCCGTGCCTGGGCCGCACCGAGCGCGACCTGCAGGCCGGCGGCGAGCAGTTCGTGACGGTGGAGGATTCGATGTCCGTCGTCCACGCCTCCCGCGGCTCCAATCGCCCGGCCTCGCTGCAGCTCCGCAGCGAGCCCGCGATCGTCGCCGGGCTGGCGAAGGCGGCGCTGGGGACGGGCGGGACGGTGGATTGGGACGCGCTGGCCGCCGACTACGACCGCATCCGCGACCTGATCGAGCAGACGATCCCGGGGTTCGACGATTACAACACCCGGGTGCGCGACTCCGGCGGCTTCGTGCTGCGCAACACGGCCGCGCACCGCGAGTGGAACACGGCGAGCGGGATGGCGCAGTTCGGCGTCGTCCCCACGCCGGACATCCGCCTCCCCGACGGGCAGCTGCGCCTCTTCACCATCCGCTCGCACGACCAGTACAACACCACCATCTACGGGCTGGACGACCGCTACCGGGGGATCAGGGGCGCGCGCCGCGTGGTGCTGATGAACGCCGCCGACCTGGCCGAGCGCGGCCTCCACGCGGGCGACGAGATCGACGTGCGCTCGCACTGGGCCGACGGCGTGGAGCGCATCGCCCCGCGCTTCCGGGCGGTGGCCTACGACGTCCCCAAGGGCTGCTGCGCGGCGTACTTCCCCGAGGCGAACGTGCTGGTGCCGCTGGGGAAGACGGCGAGGCTCAGCAACCAGCCGTCGTCCAAGCTGGTCCCCGTCACCATCGCCCCCGCCACCAGCCCGGTGCGCACCGAGGGCCGCGACGAGCGCCTGGTCTCCACCGCGCCGCCCGCCGCCGAGCCCGCCGCGTCCGCGGAACCCGTCGCCGCGGGGGTGTGATGATGCGCCGCGGCAGCACCGTCCGCCGCCTGGTCGAGCAGGTCTCCGTCGCCGGGGACGGCGCGCGCCGCGAGCGGACGGACGTGCTCGCCACCGAGGAGCCGCTGGAGATCCGCGTCGCCGTGCTCGACGCCCTCCGCGACGCGCGGCTGGACGACGCGGCGACACCCGTCTCGGTGACCATGCGCACGCCCGGCGCCGACTTCGAGCTCGCCGCCGGCTTCCTCTACTCCGAGGGGCTGATCGCCGGCGCGGACGCCATCTCCTCCATCCGCTACTGCACGGAGGGCGAGCAGCAGTACAACGTCGTCAGCGTGGTGCTGGCACCCGGCACGCCCTTCGACGCGGCGGCGCTGCAGCGCAACTTCTACCAGACCTCGAGCTGCGGCGTGTGCGGCAAGGCGTCCATCGGGGCGGTGATGGGCCCCGCCTGCGCCCGCATCGACAGCGACCTGGCCGTCTCCCCCGAAGTCCTCGTCCGCCTCCCCGAGCAGCTCCGCGCCGCGCAGGCGGTGTTCGAGCGCACCGGCGGCCTGCACGCGGCGGGGCTGTTCACCGCGGAGGGCGAGCTGGTGCGGGCGCGCGAGGACGTCGGCCGGCACAACGCGATGGACAAGCTGGTCGGCGCCTCGCTGCTGGAGCGCGAGCTGCCGTGGGACCGCAGGATGGTGATGGTGAGCGGGCGGCTCAGCTTCGAGCTGGTGCAGAAGGCGGCGCGGGCGGGGGCGGCGGTGCTGGCGGGGGTCTCGGCGCCGTCGAGCCTGGCGGTGGAGCTGGCGGAGGCGTGCGGGATGACGCTCTGCGGCTTCGTGCGGGAGGAGCGGTTCAACGTCTACGCCGGCGGGGCGCGCATCGCCCCCGCCGTTCACCGGTGAGGCGACGGATGCGGCTGACCACGGTGGGATGGATGGTGCTCGCGGCGACGACCCTGTCGGCGCCCGCCTGCAAGGACCAGGGCGGCGAGCTGCGCGACGTCACCGCGCGGCGCCGCGCCGAGCTGGCCAACCGCGACACCACGCGCGACCGCCCGCGGGACGAGGCCGCGGACACCTCCAGGCGCCTCCCCGCCTTCGCGGGAGACACGGCCGCGCGTACCCCCGTGGTCGTCCGCGACAGCGCCGCGACCGACACGACCAGGCGCATCGCGCCGGCGGGTTGGGGTGTGGCGCCGCGCCAGGGCGGCACCCCGAACGTGCCGACCACGCTGCGCGGGGTGCGAGCCGCCAGCAACCCGCAGGGGTTCGACCGGATGGTGCTGGACTTCGGCGCCGACCCGGTGCCGGGGTGGCACACGGCATACTCGGCGCGCCCGGCGCTGGCCTGCGGTTCGGGCGAGCCGGTGCAGGTGGAGGGCGAGCGCTGGCTACGCGTGCGCCTGCAGACGGCACAGGCGCACGACGAGCAGGGCCAGCCCACCGTGCGCCAGCGCCGCCTCCCGCTGGGGATGCCGGTGCTGCGCGAGTTGGGGATCGCCTGCGACTTCGAGGGTGAGGTGGAGGTGGTGCTGGGGGTGACCGCCGCCAACCCCTACCGGGTGATGGAGCTCGCCAACCCCACCCGGCTGGTGATCGACATCCAACGCCAGCCTTGATTCTCGGCGCGCGGGGCGCAACCTTGACACGTCCTGCCCCGTAGTCCGGTCCGGTCTCATCCATCGCCACCCGCACCCCGGAGTCCCAGATATGGAAGTGCCTGCCGGCGGTATCCCGGGCGCCCACCGCTCGCTCATCGAGCGGATGATCGGCGCCGCAATGCTGAACCCGAGCGTGTACGAGGAGGTGGAGGCCGACCGCGGCGCAACCGGCCAGGCCGCCGCGGTGGTGGCGATCGTCGCCGTCTGCTCGGCGATCGGGAACATGGGACACGGCGGCTCCGGCCCCGTGGGCGCCATCATTCTGGCGTTCATCTCCTGGCTGCTCTGGGCGGGGCTCACCTACGTGGTCGGCACCAAGCTCTTCGGTGGGACCGCGGACATGGGCGAGATGCTGCGCACCCTCGGGTTCGCCCAGTCGCCGGGGGTGCTGGCGATCATCGGCATCATTCCGTTCCTGGGCCGGATTGCCGTGTTCCTGGTGGGGATCTGGATCCTGGTCGCCGCCGTGGTGGCGATCCGCCAAGCGCTCGACTTCGACACCGGCAAGGCGGTGGCGACCGCGGTGATCGCGTGGGTGGTGGTGATGGCGGTCACCGCGGTGTTCGTACTCTTCATCTTCGGCACCGCCCTCGCCGTGGGCTCCTTGGCGCGCTGACGCGGCAGGCTGCACGATCCTTCGCAGAACGAAGCCGCCCCGCGAGAGACTCGCGGGGCGGCTTCGTCTTGTATCGGGCACCCTCTACCGGTCCAGCAGCACCGGGGCGTAGCGCCGGTGGAAGGCCGGGGCGAGGCGCAGGCAGAACTCCTCCTGCGTGCCGCCGCGCGCCAGGTAGCAGCGCATCAGCGCGCACTGGAGCGCCGTGTACGCGGCGAACCGGGTCGGGTACTCCTCCAGAAACCGACGAGCAACCTCCATCCTCCATCACTCCTTTCCGGGCGTGTCCAACCGCTCGCCCGCGACCACACTACGGCATCAGGCATGCCGAAGTTGCGAAGCAGGAAATTCCTTGTGGCGATTGGGTTTACGGAATGCCCCCGTCGCAGGCGGCGTCCGTTGCCCGTCCTCCTGGGGCGACACCTCCCCGCCTACCCGAGGCTACCGCGCCCCAATCCAGGGGGTGCCTCACCAAGGATGGAGGGACAGGAAAGACGCGTTTCCCCCGTGACCTCCGTGACCCCTGTGAGAGATGCCGTTCAGTCCACGTAGGTCTCGAAGAAGCC
>DASYJZ010000614.1:0-9003 GCA_035995965.1 Longimicrobium sp.
GAGTGCGCGCCCACGGCCTGCTGCATTCGACTCCGAAAGAGGCGTCTACAACATCCGGTTCACGGGCACGGCCTCGCCGCAGGCGATCCCGCGACCGAGGTCGCGGGGGCGCCGCATCAGGATGCCCATGTGGATGTCTACCATCATCTTCGTCTCTGCCGGAGGAGTGTGTCGCGGCTCAACGGTAGGGAGATCGGTCGCGGTTGTCAATCGATCCCCAGTCGTTATCCCAAGAGCGACCACCGGGGCCAGCTCAGAGATCGCATCCGAGATCAGCTGTCTTTTGCCGCCCCGAGAAACGCGGGCATCTGGATCGGTTTTCTCTGCGGCTCCGCGGCTCTGCGTGAGATGCTGTTGCTGTTGTCAGTGCCCGACAGTCGGAAGCGGTGCGTAGGGGTTGGCCCCGGGGTTCTCCCGCGCCAGCAGCGCCAGGCCCGTCCAGGCGGACGAGGCCACGTGCAGGAAGTTGAAGTAGCTCCACCCCAGCCCCGGCCCCGTCTTCGCCTCGGGGGCGGGGGTGGCGACCACGCCGTAGCCGTCTCCGTTCTTCGCGCTCCCGATCTGGCGGACGAGCGAGTCGATGTAGCGCTGGGCGGCGGGTCGCATCGCGTCGCCGCCGCAGAGCCAGAGCGCCATCGCCGCGCCGGCGGTGGCCTCGTTCTGCACCTCCGCGCCGTGCTCGGCGAACTTCGTCCCGGGGAAGCCGGCGCTGGTGGCGTCCATCTTGTGGAGCATGTAGGCCAGGCTGAACCCCTCCGCCGGGCCGGGGTCGATCCCCGCCAGCGCCGTCCAGCTCTGCGTGTCGGTGGGGATCACGCCGTCGTTCAGGGCCTTCGTCTCTTTGGTGCCGGTGACGTAGTACATCTCGATGGCGTTGCGCTGGACGCGGCAGGCCAGCACCAGCTTGCGCGCGCTGGCCGAGGCGTCGGCCCAGGGCGCCTCGCCGGTGAGGTGGTGCAGGTTGGCGAAGAGGGAGAAGGCGTCGACGTTGTGCTCCACCGAGCGCCACGGGTACTTGCCGCCCCACTGGTCCTCGCCGCCGCTGAAGCCGCCCCAGTCGTCCCCCACCGCGCAGTTGGACAGGATCCAGCGGCCGATGGTCTCGGCCGCGTGCAGGTAGCGGTAACGCCCGGTGCGGTGGTACATGCGGGTGAGCGCCAGCCCGGCCCAGCTCATGTTGCCCACGTCGCGCCGGCCGCCGTCGTGGACGAAGATCGAGGTGGTGCTCGCCATCCCCCGGTCCAGCAGCTCGTCGGCGCGGGTGGCGGCCACGATGCGGCCGCCGCCCTTGGCGTCGTGGTTCAGCGCCGCCACCAGCGCGTCGGCCAGGTCCGCGGCGCGGTCCATCCGCCCGCGCTCCTGGAAGTAGATGCAGGCCACCGCGGTGTCGTAGGTGTCCGCGCGGGTGTGCATGATGGCGTGCGGACCCGTCAGCGCCTCGGCCGGGAGCCGGTAGGTCTGCACGTAGCGCGGCCCCGCGACGGCGAACTGGTCCATCTGCTGCTCCAGGAACAGGTCCAGCCGGTCCAGCGGGTCACGGCGCATCCCCGCGGTGGGGGTCGGGATGACGGGGAAGGTGACCACGCGCGCGTCGGCCGTCGCCTTGCCCTTCTTCTCGCGCTCCACGCCGGGCCAGTCCACCAGGTTCATGAAGCCCTTGGTGTAGTTCAGCAGCTTCGTGTTCCAGAGCGCGGTGAACTCCGTTTGGACCTTCTGGTCGTAGGCGGTGAGCTCTGCGTAGACCCTGGTCTTGAGGTCCTCGTAGCGCACGTCCACGCGGTCGCTCCACAGCCCCGGTTCGGTCTTGTGGATGATGGAGACGCCGTTCTCGCCCGGCTGCCACACGTTGTTCCAGAACTTGTCGTAGACCTGGATGTGCACGTCGTGCTTCTGCGCGGTGACGTTGCTGTCCCAGATGTGCAGGTACCCCTCGCCCCGGCCGATCATGGTGCGGCGCCAGGCCATGGCGCGCTGAAACAGCTTTCCGGCCAGGTCGCTGTAGAGGATGGCCGTCTGGTTGAGCGCGGACTGGTGTTCGTAGCGGTGCGGCTCCATCGCCTTCAGGTCCAGCAGGATGGCCACGTGCGCCAGCGACAGCGGCCGCAGCACGTCGGGCGCGGTCAGGGAGTAGGCGCCGGGGAGCGCCGAGCACTCCGCCAGCGCCGCGTCGAGCACCGCGAGCATGGCTGCCATCCGCTGCTTGCGCTCGGCGCGGTCGGTCACGTACGCGATCTGCCGCAGCTGGTTGCCGAAGCTGCGCAGCCGGGCGAAGAGCGTGGTGGCGCTGCTGGCCGCGAGCGACGACACCACCTGGTCCATCCGCTGGGCGAGCAGCTTCTCCACCTTGCCCTCCACCTCCTTCCACAGGTCCACCTCGGGGGTGGGGAAGATCACCGTGTCCACCAGGTAGTTGACGAACCCGCCGCCGAACGGCATCTGGCCGACGGCGGTGTTGACGAGTTTGTGGAGGACGTCTTCTGCGTTGAGCTTGTCGAGGGCGAGTTCCATGGGTGCCGGCTCCGGGCTGGGCTGGGTGGGGATGGGACAGCGGGACGATTCGGGATGCGACGGACGCCGATACGGCCCCTCGGGAGCGCGGATCGGCTTCGCATCGGTGCGTGTGGGGGATGGAGGAAGGGACGGCCCCGCCTCGGCGGGGACGCGGCGGGCACCGTCAAAGTGAGGGTTTACGCCACGTGTGCAATGGTTTCGGAGGGTGTTCGCCCCGCCGTCCGCTCCACGTCGCGATCCGTGCGCTCGCCTGGGGAAGCTCGGCGCGGGAGCCGCGGATCCAGCACCGCTGAGCGAGTTCAAGACGCGCCGTCGCGGGGTCCAGCAGCCGCCGGGAAGGCGCAGCATCAGATCGTGCGTGCGTAGTACTGGTACTCGCTCACGTCCGCTCCTCGACCGTGGCCGGCGCCGGGTCCCGGGCGGATGGCGCTTCCGCTGCGGGCTGGAGCGCCTTCGCCTGGCGCTTCGCGGCCTTCTTCCGGGCGGCGGCGTCCAAGCCTTCCTCGATGGACCTCACGTCGGCCGGCGCGTCGCGCTTGAAGCGGCGGCGGTAGAGGTCCTCGATGAAGGCGGGGAGAGGCGCCTTCCACGGCTCCTGCCGATGGTTGTCGACCTTGCCGAGCTTCTTCGGGTTCACGCCCAGCTCGCGCGCCATCTGCACCTGCGCGTGGGAGAGGCGGTGCCGCTTCCGGGCGTCGATCCACGCCTGAAGCCCGGGGGGAATCGTTCCTTTTGGCATCGTTCCGGGTGCAGGGGTGAACCCGTCCACTTCGTTCACCCATTGTACGCTGCGGGCTCGAATCCGCGAGTATCCGTGTATCTGTTTGCCTGCTGGCGCGAGAGGGGCGGCGGGTGCATCCGTCCGGTTGCGGTGCGGGCGTGCCGGCCACACGTTGTCGCCATCCCGGTCACTTCGTTCACCGCCCTACCTTCGCCACGCACGTGAGCGCGCCCTACCTGCCGCCCCTCGACGCGCTGCTCGCACTCGGCCGTCCCGAGGTCGACTCCCGGCTGACGCAGCCCGATTACCTGGCGATGGGATTCACCGGCGAGGACGTCCCGGAGCTGATCCGCATGGCAACCGATGCGGAGCTGGCGGACGGCGACGACGACGCCGCGGAGACGTACGCAGGGATCTACGCATGGCGAATGCTCGCGCTGCTGCGCGCGGAGGCGGCCATCGAGCCGTTGATCGGGCACCTTGGCGAGACCGACGACGAATGGGCGCTGGACGAGCTCCCCGAGGTGCTGGGGATGATCGGCCCGGCCGCGCTCGAGCCGCTCCGGGCTGCGCTCGCGCGCTGGTCGCTGCAGCGGGAGTCGTGGGTGGCCGGCGCCGCGGCGAGCGGGTTGGTGGAGGTCGCGGCGCGGTTCCCGGAGACGCGCGACGCGGCGGTGGCGGCGCTCGCTCGGCAGCTCCGCTGGTGGGCGCGCCACGACCCCAAGCTCAACACCCTCCTGGTTGCCGACCTGGTGGCGCTGCGCGCGGTGGAGGCCGCACCGGTCATCGAGGAGGCGTTCGCGGCCGACGCGGTCGACACCCGGTGGTTTGCCGACGACTGGGAAGACGTGCAGGTGGCGCTGGGGCTCCTCCCCGAGCGCATCACCCCGAGGCCGAGTTTCATGCCCCCCAGCCGGCTGCGGCCCACGGCGGTGCGCCTAGCTCCGGCACCCGCGCCCGCCGTCGTTCCGAAGCGCCGCCGCAAGGCGGAGAAGGCGGCGCGCCAGCGCAACCGCAAGCGCAGGTAGCGGGGACCCGCCCGGGTGTCGCGGTGGCCTGGCCCTCGTCTCGCCATCCGCCGCCCGCGCCGCTACGTTCGCTGCGACACGCGGCCTCCGGGGTGAGAACGGACCCGCCACTCGGCCCGTGCCGGGCTGCGTTCCCCTCCCGGAGCTACGATGCATCGTCGCCACGCCCTCTCCGCCGCCCTCGCTGGAGCCTGCCTGCTGGCGGGCTGCGCGCCCTCGCGGAGCCAGCCTGCCGTCAACCCGGAGATCCGCGCGGAGGCGCAGCGGAGCCAGGGTCTCATCCTCCAGGCGGGCGAGGGCGAGCGCCGGGTGCGCCGCCCGGGGCCAGGCTCCGATGCTGCAACGATGCCCTTCATCCTGAAGGTGGATGGCCGCAACGGCGGCTCGGCGGAACTGGTGATGGGCTACGAGGAGATCGCGCCGGGGCAGGCCGTCCAGCCCCACCGGCATCGCGTCGCGGACGAGATCGTCTTCGTGCACCGCGGGAGCGGCGTCGCCGAGGTCGGGAGCCGGCAGTCGGCCGTGGGTGCGGGTGCGACGCTCTACATCCCCCGCAACACCCGCATCGCCCTGCGCAACACGGGCGCGGAGCCGCTGGCCGTCGTCTCCATCTCCTCGAAGCCGGGGGTCGAGCAGCTCCTGCGGGAGGGCTCCGTGGCCGAGGGGGAGCCCGCCCCCCCGCTCTCCGCCGACGAGCAGGCGCGAATCCGGGCGCGTCACCGCTGGCACACCGTAACCGAGGGCTCCGTTCCCGTCCCGGCGAAGCGGGGGACGGGCGGCCTCATCCTGCAGCCGGCGGAGGGCGAGCGCCGGGTCCGCCGCCCGCGGCCGGGCTCGGCGGTCGCACACCTCGGCACGCCGTTCATCCTGAAGGTGGACCGGCGCAACGGGGGCTCGACGGAGCTGGTGATGGGCTACGAGGAGATCGCGCCGGGCGACGCCATCCCGCCGCACCGGCACCTGCACGCGGACGAGATCGTCTTCGTGCACCGGGGGAGCGGCCTCGCCGGCCTGGGCAGCCGGGAATCGGCCGTCGGCACCGGCGGGACGATCTACATCCCCCGCGACACGCGGATCACGCTGCGGAACACCGGCGCCGAGCCGCTGGCCATCGTCTTCGTCTTCTCCAGACCGGGCTTCGAGGAGCTGATGCGGGAAAACTCCGTGCTCGAGGGCCAGCCAGCCACCCCGCTCTCGCCCGACGAGCAGGCGCGGATCCGCGCGCGCAATCGCTGGCACACCGTCTACGATCAGCCATAGGCCGCGTAGCCGGGCGGCGGCGGTTCGACGCTCAGACGACCACCAGGATCAGCCCATGAACGTCGTGCTGTTCGGAGCCACCGGGATGGTGGGGCAGGGAGCGCTGCGCGAATGCCTGCTGGACGAGGGCGTGCACCGCGTGCTCGCGGTGGGACGCGCCGCCACCGGGCAGCGGCATGAGAAGCTGCGCGACGTGGTGGTGCCGGACGTCGCGGACCTCTCTTCGGTGGAGGGGGAGCTGGTGGGCTTCGACGCCTGCCTGTTCTGCCTGGGCGTCACCTCGGCCGGGATGTCGGAGGCGGAGTACACGCGGCTGACGGTCGACCTCACGCTCGCGGTGGCGCGGACGCTCCTGCGGCTGAACCCGGGGATGACTTTCGTCTTCGTGTCGGGGACGGGCGCGGACAGCAGCGAGCGCGGCCGCGTGATGTGGGCGCGCGTGAAGGGGAAGGCGGAGAACGCGCTGCTGGGGATGGGCTTCGGCGCGGCATACGTCTTCCGCCCCGCCGCGATCATTCCGATGCACGGCATCACCTCGCGCACCAGGTGGATCCGGCTCGCCAACACGGCCCTGAAGCCGCTCTTCCCCGTGCTGAAGACGCTCTTCCCGAACTACGTCACCACCACCGAGCAGCTCGGCCGCGCGATGCTGAAGGTCGCGCGGCAGGGCTTCGCCAGGCCGGTGATCGAGGCGCGCGACATCGGGCGGGTGTGAGGTCGGCAGTCAAGGGAGGGTCAGGACCGCGGCGTCGGGATCATCGTGGAAATGACGAATGCGGATGTACTTCTCACGCAGAAGTTGGGCTGATGCATCAACAGAGCAGTTTCCAATTCGCAGCCAGACGACTTTCGGGGGGAAGCCCAGTCTGAGACTGCGCTGAAGAAAATCGGAGTCTTTGGTAACGACGGTGAAGCCGTGTCTTGCCGCGTGACTCCAAATTACGGTGTCCGTGCCATTCCCAACTCTCGGACATGCGCGCAGCCTTCATGAACGTCCCCGAGCAGACGGACGAGCTTCCAGGAAAGGTTCTGATCGAACAGGAGCTTCACAGACCGGCCATGAGTCTGCGCTCGCGGTCCGCTGCGAACGATAGGCATGCACGGATGTCATCGGGCTCCAGGTCCGGAAAATCATCGAGGATTTCGCCTTCCGTCATCCCCGAAGCGAGATACTCGAGCACATCCTGCACAGTAATCCGCAAGCCACGGATGCATGGCTTCCCACTTCGCTTGTCCGGCTCGATCGTGATGCGGTCGAGGTAATCCATTTCACTCCTCGCGAAGGCTGCATCCAAAATCTCACACGTATTGATAAGAATATAAACGAAACGCGGTTGTAGGTAACTATACCTTACATCGCGACGTTCGGAGGCATGGAAGATTTTATCGCGCGATGCTGAAGGGCTATGCGAGCCGGCGACAAGCTTGCCCCGCACGGCAGTTCACCGCATCGTAGGAAACCTTCCGCCAGCGCGGTCCCTCAGGTCCGGCATCTCGCTCGCCGCTAACTCCCGTTCTCTCTACCGCCCGCGCACATCTCGCGTCGGGTATACATACCTCCCCTCACGGCCGGCAACAGCCCGCAACCTCCATTCATACCACACCGCAAGGGAATCCCATGAGAGCACCCAGCGCACGCACCACCCGCCAGCTCACCTCGCCTGCGGCCGTCGCCGAAGACGCGCTCTACGCGCGCATCATCAAGGAGGGGATCCCGCGCACGGACACGGCCCGCAACGTGGCGGTGGTCGGCGCCGGGGTGTCGGGGCTGGTCGCGGCGTCGCTGCTGTCGCAGGCGGGGCACCACGTGACCATCTACGAGGCCTCGCAGCGCATCGGCGGGCGCATCCTCACCGTGCGCGAGCCGTTCACGCACGGGTTCTACGGCGAGGCGGGCGCCATGCGCATCCCCTCGTTCTACACCCTCACGTCGGACTACATCGAGAAGTTCGGCCTTCCCACCAACACCTTCGTGAACTACGACACCGACGGGAACGGGTACATCTACGTGAACGGCGTGAAGGTGCGGCAGAAGGAGTACAACGCGAACGGCTCGGCGGGGCTGGGCTACCCGCTGCTGCAGGGCGAGCAGCTCACGGGCACTGCGCTGCTGACCAACGCGCTGCAGCAGATCTCGGCCTACGTGGGCGCGGAGTCGCTGGACGACTGGCAGACCGACCGCTGGAAGCAGGTGGTCGAAAAGTACGGCGAGTACACCGTGCGCGAGTTCCTCAAGGGGACCACGTTCTACTCCGAGGGCGCCATCGAGCTGATCGAGGTGATGCAGGACCTGGAGTCGCGCTCGGACTCGTCGCTGATCCAGCAGATCGTGGAGATCAACGACCACGGCCCCAGCGTGGTGTACACCGAGATCACCGGCGGAATGGACCAGTTCTCCCTGGCCTTCCTCCCCGGCCTGGACGCCGCCGGCGTGCGCATCCACAGGGGCCACCGGCTCACCGCCATCGACCGCCACGAGCAGGACGCGGGCGTCACGCTGCACTTCGAGCGCGACACCGCCGAGGGCGGGAACGGCCATCCGCTGGCGCACCCCACGGTGCGCGCCGACGCGGTGATCGTCACCGTCCCGTTCCCCGGCTTCCGCTACGTGCGCGTGACGCCCATGCTCTCGCACCAGAAGCGCAAGGCGATCCGCGAGCTGCACTACGACGCGGCCACCAAGGTCATGCTGCAGTTCAAGACGCGGTTCTGGGAGACGAACGACGGGATCTACGGCGGCCAGAGCGTCACCGACCTCCCCAGCCGCTTCATCTACTATCCCAGCCACGACTACCATGGCACGAACGGCGGGGTGGTGATCACCAGCTACACCTGGGGCGACGAGGCGCGCGGCTGGGACTCGCAGCCGCCCGAGGACCAGATCCGCTGCAGCCTGGACGACGTGGCCGCGATCCACGGCGACTACATCCGCGACGAGTTCGTCTGCGGGGTGGTGCAGAGCTGGGCGACGGATCGCTACTCGTACGGCGAGGCCGCGATGTTCTACGGCGGCCAGCTCGAGGAGCTACAGCCGTACATCCCCACGCCCGAGGGGGCCATCCACTTCGCGGGCGAGCACACCTCGCTGAAGCACGCGTGGATCGAGGGCGCCATAGAGTCCGGCATCCGCACCGCGCTGGAGGTCGCGGGGCTCGCCGACCTGGTGCTCCCGGCTGCCGCGCCGGCGCCGCGTTCCACGGCGCATCCACACAAGGTGGAGCACAGCCACGCCTGAATCTAGAGCGTTTCTCTCGGGTACGGCGTCGCGCGTCCGCTGCCGTGGCGCCCTCTCCCTGTGCCTGAGAGCGCAAACCCTCTCCCGTACCGGGCGAGGGTGGGCGAACCGCGATGTCGGTGAGACCTGCGGGCGGTTTGGCGGAGCGGCCCCCGCGTTGCCGGTCAGGTGCGCGTAAGTGCTTGGGAAGACTACCTCTCCCGGTACGGGAGAGGTGGCGAGCCCTGGCGAGCCGGAGAGGGCGCTGA
>DASYJZ010000615.1:0-7074 GCA_035995965.1 Longimicrobium sp.
GAGCACCCGCTCGGCCAAGAGGTCTGGGGGAAGCGGGATCTGCATCTGCCGGAGGAGGTCGTGCCGGTGGAAGTCGAACGCAACGCGGATCACGGTTCCATAGCTGACCGCTTGACTCACGGCGGCGCGGTAGCAGAACCACGACAGGAGTGCCCCTCCCCAGAGCGGGACGAGAAAGAGGCCCGGGCTATCGTTCGCGGCGTAGAGGTAAACGGCACCTCCCACGCCGAGCCCCGCGAACGCGGTCGTCAAGTTCAGAAGCGCGATCATCGGCACCACTGCGGCGTCGAGCTGCTGCCGGAGCCCGTCGGTGAGCTGCGTCACCAGCCGCGGCCACCAGAGGACGCTGTCGATCTGGTACAACTGGCGCGGGTAGTCCTCGGCCGCGGTGAGGGCGTTCCCCAGCCGCGTGGGGCGTACGCGCTCCGGCACAATCGAGAAGGAGACGTAGCGAGCGGCGGATTTTTCGTTCGCTGGCTCGGTCTTCTTGAGCGCCTCGCGCCGCATCTCTTCGGCGCGGCGGAGGCCGCGGGCCAGCCATTGCGGGAGCGAGTACCCCTCGTACATGCGGACCATCGGGCCCGTGAGGGCTTGGAGGAGGTACGCCAGGACGGTGATCGACGCCAGCACGGTCACGGAGAGCACCGCCTGCTCCATCGGCGACCTCTTCCCGATCGCCCGCAGGAGCGGTCCGATCCCCCGGTCGAGCGCCACAATCCCCCCCAGCCCGGCAAGCATGATCGCGACCGGGGCCCAGTAGGCAATCATGAAGCGGCGGTCGAAGAAGCCGGCCAGCTTGTCGAGGATGTTGAACATCTCGCCCTGAGCGCTAAATCTGGCGGGTCATGACCGCACCGTCGGCGGGGCAGCGCACGTTTCCGTCGTCGTCGTAGTGCAACGGCACTTCTTCGGCGGTGAGCACGTGTCCGTTGGGACAGCGGTAAACGACGTTCGGCTCCATTACCTGGATGTGACCAAACAGTTCGAAGCTGCTAGAGAGGTTGTTCAACACTTCCGAGTACGAACTGCCAGCGCTGCCGAAACGGATACTCTCGACGCCCTCCACCGCTATCCTCCGTCGCCGCAGCGCGTCGACGGCGTGCACGAGCTCCGGCGGGATCACACCTGTGAAGTCACCCCGCTCGTGGAGCGCGAACCAGGCGTCGTGGGGCTCCAGGCTCAAGTCGCCGATCAGGAGGCCCACGTCGGTGTCGGGGCGCACCACGGTAATGGGCCGCCGCTTCAGCATGGAGAGGGTGACCTTGCCGGTGGCGGTGCCCTCCAGATCGGCGGTGGGAATCAGGCCGAGCGCCTGCCCCCTGGGATCGGTGAGGAGCACCGCCTCAGCGCTGCGCGCGCGTACGTGGACCAGGGTACTGTCCACCCGATCCACGGGAGAGCCGGTTACGAGCGAGAGGGCGAGGCGCGAAGCGGGAAGGGCCATAGGAAGCCTCCTTCAGAAACCGGTGGATCACAAGGGAGAGGATGAACCGAAAATGCAGCTCGAGCGAATAAAAGCTGTTCGGAGTATAGGTTCCTAATGACGCGGGAGACAAGCATACTCTCCGACGCAGCGGCTGCCATTCGGAGTCGCTTCAATCAGCCAATACGGTCGTCACCTCGCAACTTGCATTCGAAATCAAGCTGATGCGAATTGAGGCGTCCTCTCTTCGCCGGAGTGTGAGCACGGCTACGAGAATTCGTGCAGTTTCCTCCCGTCCCCCTGCAAGTCGAACTTTTCGCGGTGGGTCGCAACGCGGAGAGTTCGTTGACACCCCCCCGGCGCGGGGGATAGCTTTCCGGCCATCCCCTCGCCCTCGCTCGCGCGCTCCCCGGCACATGCCCGACATGCACCGACGCCCCATCATGGACGGCCCCGCGGTGGAGCGGATCATCGCGCGCATGGCCGCCGAGGTGCTGCGGCTCGCGGGCGGCGGCGCGGAGCTGGTGCTGGTCGGCATCCACCGCCGCGGGGTGCAGCTCGCGGCGCGCCTTGCCGACGCCATCGACCAGGGCGGCGGCGTCTCCGTCTCCTCCGGCTCGCTCGACATCACCCTCTACCGCGACGACCTGATGGCGGTGGGTCCGCGCCCCGTGGTCGGCCAGACGCGCCTCCCCGCCGGCGGAATCGACGGCCGCATCGTCTGCATCGTGGACGACGTGCTCTACACCGGGCGCACGGTGCGCGCGGCGCTCGACGAGCTCGCCGACTTCGGGCGGCCGCGGCGCACGCTGCTGGCGGTGCTGGTGGACCGCGGCGGCCGCGAGCTGCCGATCCAGGCGGACGTGGTCGGCGAGCGGGTCGAGGTCCCCGAGGGCGGGCGGGTGGAGGTGAAGGTGCCGGAGATCGATGGGGAGCTGGGCGTGGAAGTCGTGGAGGCCGCCTGATGGCGCAGGAGCTGGTCAATCCCGCGCTCGGCAAGGACCTGCTGGGGCTCGAGGAGCTCACCCGCGAGCAGATCGTGGCCATCCTCGACACCGCCGAGGCGTTCAAGGAGATCAGCGAGCGCCCGGTGCGGAAGGTGCCCTACCTCCGCGGGCAGACGGTCGTCAACGCCTTCTTCGAGAACTCCACCCGCACCCGCGTCTCCTTCGAGTTCGCCGAGAAGCGGATGGGCGCCGACACGGTGAGCATCTCCACCTCCGGCAGCTCCGTCGCCAAGGGCGAGACGCTGGTCGACACCGCGCGCAACCTGGAGGCGATGCGGATCGACATGGTGGTGATCCGCCACGCGTCGTCCGGCTCGGCGCGCTTCCTGGCCGAGCGCATCGAGAGCCACGTGATCAACGCGGGCGACGGCAAGCACGAGCACCCCACGCAGGGGCTGCTGGACCTGCTCACCATCCGCGACCACCGCCAGAGCCTGGAGGGGCTGAAGGTCTGCATCTGCGGCGACGTGCTGCACTCGCGCGTGGCCCGCTCCAACCTGCACGGCCTCCGCCGGCTGGGCGCCGAGGTCGCGGTCTGCGGCCCGCTCACGCTGATGCCGGCGGACGTGCGCGAGCTCGGCGTGCACTACTTCCCGCGCATCGAGGCGGCGATCGAGTGGGCCGACGTGCTCAACGTCCTGCGGCTACAGCTTGAGCGCATGAAGGGCGGCTTCATCCCCTCGCTGCGCGAGTACAACCGCGTCTTCGGCGTCACCCGCGCGCGGGTGGAGGCCGCCCCGCGCGACCTGCTCATCCTGCACCCCGGCCCCATGAACCGCGGCGTGGAGATCGACAGCGACGTGGCCGACGGGCCGCACTCCGTGATCCTGCAGCAGGTCACCAACGGCGTGGCGGTGCGCATGGCCGTGCTCTACCTGCTGGCCGGCGGCCCCGTCGCCGATGCCGCGGAGGGCGCCGCGTGAGGCCGATGATGATCCGCGGCGGCCGCGTGGTCGACCCCTCGCAGGGCGTCGACGCCGTGCTCGACGTCCTCCTGGCCGGCGGCCGGGTCGCGCGCCTGGGCGAGTCGCTCGACGCGCCGGAGGGCGCGGAAATCGTGGACGCCGCCGGCCTCGTCGTCGCGCCGGGGCTGATCGACGTGCACGTGCACCTGCGCGAGCCGGGAGGCGAGCACAAGGAGACCATCGCCAGCGGCACGCGCGCGGCGGTGGCGGGGGGATTCACGGCCGTCGTCGCCATGCCCAACACCGACCCGCCGGTGGATTCGCCCGCGGCGGTGGGCTTCGTGCGGGCGCAGGGGGAGCGGGCGGGCGGTGCGCGCGTCTTCCCCAGCGGCTGCATCACGCTCGGCCAGCACGGCGAGCAGCTCACCGAGATGGGCGAGCTGGTCGGCGCCGGCGCGGTGTGCGTGACCGACGACGGGCGGCCGGTGATGAACGCCGGGCTGCTGCGGATGGCGCTGGAGTACTCGCGCAGCTTCGACCTCCCCGTCGCCCTGCACGAGGAGGAGCTGACCCTCTCGCGCGGCGGCGCCATGAACGAGGGGATCATCGCCACCCGCCTGGGGCTCACCGGCATCCCCAACGCGGCCGAAGACGTGATGATCGCCCGCGACCTGATCCTGGCTGAGCTCACCGGGGCGCGGCTGCACATCCAGCACGTGGCCACCCGCGGCGGCGTCGACCTGGTCCGCGCCGCGAAGGCGCGCGGCGTGCGCGTCACCGCCGAGGCGTCGCCGCACCACTTCACCCTCACCGACGAATCGGTGGAGTGGTACAACACCAATGCGAAGATGAACCCGCCGCTCCGCGCCGCCGCCGACCGCGACGCCGTCCGCCAGGGGGTGGCCGACGGCACGCTGGACGTGATCGCCACCGACCACGCGCCGCACCACTACGACGAGAAGGAGCAGGCGTTCGAGGACGCGCCGAACGGCATCGTCGGCCTGGAGACGGCGGTGGGGCTCGCCTACACCGAGCTTGTGGCGACGGGATTGATGGACCTGGCGACGATGGTGGAGCGGATGAGCTGCGCCCCGGCCCGCGCCATGCGCCTGGACGAGCGCGGCCTCGGTTCGCTGCGCGAGGGCGCGCAGGGCGACGTGACCCTTCTCGACCCGCACCTGGAGTGGACGGTGGACCCCGCGGCGTTCCAGTCGCTCTCCCGCAACACCCCCTTCGGCGGCCGCCGGCTGCGCTGCCGTGCGGTGCGCACGATCGTCGGCGGCCGCACGGCGTGGGAGGGCGGACGATGAGCGTGGTGCCGTTCCGCGACCTCTCCCAGCGGCCGGACCCGCGCACCTTCTGCGGCGGCGCGTGGCCGCAGGTGCGCGAGCTGGTGGACGGCCGCGACGTGGTGGGCTGCTTCCTGGTGCTCGACAAGCAGCGCAAGGAGACGAAGAGCCTCAAGCCCTACCTGCACCTGGTGCTGGGGGACCGCACCGGGACCATCGACGCGAAGATCTGGGATGACGCCGCGCACTTCGACCGGCTTTTCACGGCCGAGGACGTGGTGGGGGTGCGCGGGCGGACCAGCACCTACAACGGCAAGATCGAGCTCACCGTCACCGCGCTGACGCCGGTGGAGCTGGGCGAGGACGACCTGGAGCTGTTCATCCCCTCCTCTCCCCGGGACCGCGCGGTGATGGGGAAGGAGCTGGACCTGCTGGTGGAGAGCGTGGCAGACCCCACGCTGCGCCTGCTGCTGCAGCGGATGACGGGGCGGGCGACCGCCATCGGCAAGCGCTACCGGCTGCACCCGGCCGCCAAGCGCAACCACCACGCGTACCTGGGCGGGCTGCTGGAGCACTCGCTCTCCGTCGCCCTGGCGGCGGACGCGCTGTGCGCGCACTACCGGCGGCAGGGCGCGCGCGTGGAGCGCGACCTGCTGATCGCCGGCGCGCTGCTGCACGACGTGGGGAAGGTGCGCGAGCTGGCCGCCGGGCGCACCTTCAGCTACACCGACGAGGGGCAGCTCCTGGGGCACATCCTGATCGGGCTGCAGATGGTCACGCGCGAGGCCGAGCAGATCCCCGGCTTCCGCTCCGACTGCCTGCTGCACCTGCAGCACCTGATCGCCAGCCACCAGGGGCGGCACGAATGGGCGAGCCCCAAGGTGCCGCAGACGCTGGAGGCGCTGATCCTGCACTACGCCGACGACCTGGACAGCAAGGTGAACCCCGCCATGGCGCTGCTGCGCGAGGTGGGGGAGGGCGGCTGGTCGCCCTACGACCGAAGCCTGGAGCGCGCGCTCTTCCAGCCCCCCGCCTTCCCGGCGAACGGCCAGGTGGAGCCGGTGCCCGCTGCCGAGGTGGTGGAGGTGGTGCTCGACATGTTCCGCGGCTGACCGCCGTGCCGCGCCGAAATCCGGAAGGACAGCAGATGACGACTCCCACGAACGCCGCGGGCGACGGGGTGCACGAGCTGGTTCGCCAGCGCGACCAGCTCCGCGCCTGGATCGCGAAGCTCGACGAGGTGCAGGCGGGCGCCCCCAGCCGCGTGACCCAGCGCGTGCGGGCGGACTACGAGGACCGGCTGCGCCGCGTGACCGGCGACCTGTCGGCGCACGGCGAGGAGATCCGCCGGGGCCTCGACGAGCAGCGCGAGCAGCTCGCCGCCGCCGAGGAGCGCCGCGCCCACGCAGGCGACGCGCTGGAGGAGACGCGCCTGCGCCACCTGATCGGCGAGTTGGACGAGGGCGCGTGGGACGAGGCCCGCCAGCCGCTGGAGGCCGAGGCCGCCGCCGCCGACGAGGCCGTGGCGCAGGCCCGGGCCGAGGTGGACCGCCTCTCCACCCTCTCCACCGAGATCGCGGGCGACGACGCCGCGCGCGCCGAGGCGGACGAGGGCGAAGCGGAGCCCGCCGCGTCAGCCGACGGAGACGAGCCCACGATGGGTGCCGCCGAAGATGAGGATGCCTCGGAAACGGCCGCTTCTACCGGGTCGCATGCGGCCGGCGGCGCGCCGGAGGACGAGCCCGAGTGGGGCGCGGCGCCCCGCGCGGCGGCGGCGGAAGAGGAGCCGGATGGGGTGTCGGGCGAGGATCTCGCGGCCTGGATCACGGAGGTCGAGGCCGAGGTGACCTCGTCGGAGGCGACGGCGCCGCGGGAGGACGAGTCGGCGGAGGGATGGGACCCGTTCCCCACCGAGTTCGGCGGCGGGCAGGCGTCCCCGGCCACGCAGCCGGGCGACGCGGCGCGTGAGCTCCCCTGGCTCGACTCGCTGGAGGGCGCAGCCGCGGCCGGCGGCAAATGGGCCGCCCCCCCGGAGGGAGAGGACGAGCTCGCCTTCCTGGAGAACCTCGACGCCCCACCCCCCGCGGCGGACGCCGCGCCCGCCGCCGACCTCGCGGAGGACGACCTGGCGTTCCTGGAGGAGCTCGACCGCGCCATCAGCGGCGGCACCCAGCGCCCCGGGGCGCCCGCCACGCCCGCGGCGCCGACGGGGGATGCGCCCGGCCTCGGCAGCTTCGTCGGCGGCTCGGGCGACGGCCCCGGCGAGCCTGCCGACATCACCGAGGACGGGCCCAAGCGCGGCGAGGCGCTGCTCTGCAAGGAGTGCGGCGCCATCAACGAGCCCCAGGCGTGGTACTGCGAGATCTGCGGTAGCGAGCTCTAAAAAACGAACTGCCGTTTCACGCAGAGTCGCTGAGGAACCGAGAGAACGTCAACAGCAGTTCTCTCGG
>DASYJZ010000616.1:0-2529 GCA_035995965.1 Longimicrobium sp.
GCCGATGATGGTGCCCTCGGACCCGTCGCCCTGCGTGCCGCCCAGCGCCACCAGGAAGTTGAAGGCGCCGTAGGGGTTGTCGCGGAATGTCGGCATGGCGTCCTCGTCAGCTCGTGGGGTTGGTCACGGCGTCGCCCGTCCACTGTCCGATGCGGAAGATCACGAACTCCGCCGGCTTCACCGGGGCCACCCCGATCAGGCAGATCATCCGGCCGTTGTCCAGGTCGTTCTGGGTCATGGTGGTGCGGTCGCAGCGGACGAAGTACGCCTTCTCGGGCTTCTCCCCCAGCAGCGCCCCGTTGCGCCACTGCACCAGCAGGAAGTCCTCGACCGTGCTGCGGATGTTGGCCCACAGCCGGTCGTTGTTGGGCTCGAACACCGCCCACTGCGTGGCCTTGTCGATGCTGTGCTCCAGGAACACGAAGAGCCGGCGCACGTTCACGTACTTCCACTCGGGGTCGCTGCTGATGGTGCGCGCCCCCCACACCCGGTTCCCCCGGCCGGGGAAGAAGCGCAGCGCGTTGATCCCCTCGGGGTTCAGCACGTCCTGGCGCGGCTTGTTGATGTTGATCTCGAACTGGGTGAGGCCGAACACCACCTCGTTGGCCGGCGCCTTGTGCACCCCGCGGTTGATGTCGGTGCGCGCGTAGATCCCGCACACGAACCCCGACGGGGGGAGGATCAGCTTGCGCGGGGGCGCGCCCTGCGCCGCCCGCTCCAGCGGGTCGAGCGTCACGATCCAGGGGTGGTAGAGCGCGGCGTACTTGCTGTCGAACTTCCCCCGGAACTGGCGGATCTCGGTCATCGACGACTCGGGGGGCGCGTCGAGCACGGCGATGCGGTAGCGCATCTCCTCGGCGTGCGCGATCAGGTTGCTGGTCGCCAGCACCACCTCGTCGTCGGTGGCCAGCGTGGCCGAGTCGGGCGCGGCCACGATGGCGATGTCGTCGATCTCGCCCAGCGCCTCGAGCCCCGTCGCCTTCACCGTGACCACGTCGGGGTCGGCCTTGTCGCCCAGCAGGTCGGCCGCCGAGACCAGCACGCCGTCCAGCCCGCCGGTGAGGCGCCCGCCCACCAGGCCGGCCGCGAGCTGCAGCGCCGCCGTGAGCCGGTGCGCCACGTCGGTGCCGAGCTGGTCGCCGGTGTAGGTGAGCCCCGCGCCGTCGGCCAGGTAGACCACGGCGTTCTCGTCGGACGGGTCGTCGCGCTGCAGGATGCGCCCCAGGAAGCGCTTGTGGTCGGGGTAGAAGTCGAGCTCGGCGTAGAAGTCGGCGCGGTCGCCGTCGCCCACCACCACCTGGACGTTCACCTCCACGATCTGGATCACGTCCACCGCCCCCGCGGGCGGGTTGCCGCCGGCGTCCACGAAGGTCTGCGAGCCGTCGGGCGCCACCTGCACCGCGTAGAGCCTCGCGGGGTTCACGGGGTCGTTGGGCTTGGGAAGGGTCTCGGCCGCGGCGTAGATCTCCACGACCGTTCCGGTGCGCGCGCGGTTGGCGCGGGGGGTGGGGCCCGTCAGCACGGCGACGTTGCCGCTGCGCTGCACCTGCGCCACCAGCAGCACGTTCCCCAGCGTCCCCGGCCAGCGGGCGCGCCACTGCACCGCGGTGGCGCCACCGATCACGAAGGGGAGCGCCGCCACGCCGCCGCCGCCGTCTGCGTAGACGCGCGACACGTACAGGCGCTTGCCGCCGTTCAGGAAGAAGGCGCGCGCCGCGTGGGCCAGGAAGGTCACGCGCTCCTCCCCGCCGGGGAGCTGCAGCGGCTCCAGCCCGCCGTACACGCGCTCGAACTCGGTGAAGCTGGTCACCAGGCGGGGCTCGCTGGTGGTGGGCCCGCCGGTGTACTGCACCGGCCCGTAGCGCGTCATCCCCGCGAACCCGGTGGTGCTGGTGGGCACCCCCTCGATGCTCTTCGAGCGGAAGCTCACCTCCTCTACGTACACCCCCGGGGCCAGGTATTCGGGCATCGGTCGCTCCTTTCGGCTCTCGCGCGCGGGGCGCGCTCCTCAGGTGAAAACGAACTGTTCGCCGGCCAGGCCGTCCGGCCCGAAGCTCACGTCCCTCGTGTTCCCGGCGCGGTAGCCGGGGGGAACCCGCGTGCCCGCGAGCACCGGGTCGGCGCCCGCGAGCGGCACCTCTTCCAGCGGCAGGTCCCAGAGCGGGTCCGCCCGCGACGCGGGGTCGGCCGCCGGGTCCGGCGCGGGGTCGGGGCCGAACACGGTGACGGAGAGCACCACCGGCAGCACCAGCTCCGCCCCGCTCACCGCCTGCGGCCCCAGCACCAGCAGGAACTCGCCGCGCTCGTCGCCGTGGGCGGTGGCCACCACCCGCGTGGGGTCGTCGTTCCGCCGCGCCTCCACCCGCGCCCAGCGCATCGGCTTCCCGCCGCGGCTCACGCTCCCGCGGCACCCCATCGCCCCCGCCGGCACGCCGTACGCGGCCCCCGGCCAGAGCGCCGGGCGGATCACCCGCCCCGACGGCGCGGGGAGCGGCGGCGCGGCGGCCAGCCGCACCCGCAGCCGCCGGG
>DASYJZ010000617.1:0-5267 GCA_035995965.1 Longimicrobium sp.
TGGTGCGCGTGGAGACGGAGGGGCCGCGCCTGGAGCCCGCCGTGCGCACCCGGCGCGTGCTGCGCGTCCGCGAGGTCCCCAGCCTGATGGAGCGCGACAAGCTCTTCGCCCGCGCCGGGCGCCAGCGCGAGGCGTACGAGACGGTGGAGGCGATGGGGGGGATGGCCGAGGTCCCGCACCTGGTGCAGGAGCTCGGCTTCACCCACGCCATCGTGAACGCGCTGGTGAAGAAGGGCGTCGCCGACATCGCCGAGGAGGAGGTCTCGCGCGACCCCTACGCCGGCATCGACCCCGCCGCCGCGACCGCGCACCGGCCCACGGAGGCGCAGGCGGCCGTCATCCGCCGGCTTCTCGCGGCCTCGCGGACGCCGCGTCCCGGCACCTTCCTGCTGCGCGGCGTCACCGGCTCGGGGAAGACGCTGGTGTACATCGAGCTGCTGCGCGAGGTGGTGGAGAAGCAGGGGAAGACCGCCATCGTGCTGGTCCCCGAGATCGCGCTCACCCCGCAGACGGTGGGGCGCTTCAAGGCCGTCTTCGGCGACCGCGTGGCCGTGCTGCACTCCGCCCTCTCCGACGGCGAGAGGTACGACGAGTGGCGCTCGCTGCGCTCGGGGGAGAAGCGGATCGTGGTGGGCGCGCGCTCGGCGATCTTCGCCCCGCTCCCCGACCTGGGCGCCATCGTGGTGGACGAGGAGCACGAGAGCTCGTACAAGAACGGCGAGGCGCCGCGCTACCACGCCCGCGAGCTCGCCGTCGTCCGCGCGGCGATCGAGGGCGCCGTTTGCCTCCTCGGCTCCGCCACGCCGTCGCTGGAGAGCTGGGCGAACGCCAGGTCGGGGAAGTACGCGCTGCTGGAGCTCCCCGAGCGCGTGCAGGGTCAGCCGATGCCGCCCATCCGCATCGTCGACCTGCGCGCGGAGCGCAAGCGCCAGCGCGAGACGACCGGCGCGGGGCAGGAGCGCGGCCCCGTCATCCTCTCCGACCTGCTGGTGGACGCGGTGAGCGCGCGGGTGAAGCGCGGCGAGCAGACCATCCTGCTGCTGAACCGCCGCGGCTACGCCAACTTCGTGCAGTGCCGCGAGTGCGGGCAGGTGTGGCACTGCCCCAACTGCAACGTGTCGCTCACCTTCCACCGGCGGCGCGCGCGCCTCACCTGCCACTACTGCCTGCACGAGGAGCCGTCGCCGACGTCCTGCTCCGCGTGCGGATCAAAGGACCTGAGCTTCCGCGGCGTGGGGACGGAGCAGGTGGAGCGGTCGGTGGCGGAGAGCTTCCCCCACGCGCGCATCGCGCGGATGGACGTGGACACCACCAGCGGCAAGTGGAGCCACCACGAGATCCTGGGGCGCGTGGAGCGCGGCGAGGTCGACATCCTGCTCGGCACGCAGATGATCGCGAAGGGGCTGGACTTCCCCAACGTGACGCTGGTGGGGGTGATCAACGCCGACGTGGGGATGAACCTGCCCGACTTCCGCGCCACCGAGCGCACCTTCCAGCTCCTGACGCAGGTCGCCGGGCGCGCCGGGCGCGGCCCCAAGGGCGGCGAGGTGCTGATCCAGACCGCGCTCCCCAACCACTACGCCGTCGCCACCGCCACCGAGCACGACTTCGTCTCCTTCGCCGAGCGGGAGATGGAGACGCGGGTGGAGCCGCGCTACCCGCCCTTCACCCGGCTGGTGAACGTCGTCGTGAGCGGGATGGAGGAAACGGCGACGCAGGAGGCGGCGGAGGCGGCCGCGGCGTGGGTGGCCGGCCTCCTTTCCACCCGGCGCATCCGCGACGTGACGCTGGTCGGCCCCGCGCCCGCGCCGATCGACCGCATCCGCGGCCGCTGGCGGTGGCACTTCCTGCTGCGCGCGGAGGGCGCGAAGACGCTGGGAAAGGTCGCGCGCTACTTCTACGAGCGCTGGCGTGCCCCCACCTCGAAGGCCGCCGACATCCGCGTGATCATCGACCGCGACCCCGTGCAGCTGCTGTAATAGATCGGCCTCCTGCACAGCCGCGGAGCCGCGGAGAAGACGGGTGGTTCCTCCGCGGCTCTGCGGCTCTGCGTGAGCTGCTTTCATCCCGTCTTCCGTTGCACAACATCTTGTGCCGCCGCTTGACCGATCACGGCAGATTTAGCTAGTTTGATGATGAACATTCAGGTTTCGGGTACATCCAGCCCCTACGCGGTCCGAAGGTCGTGACCCGCCCGCGACGCTCTCGTTGCCGGCAGTGCGGTGGATGTGCACGATCCTTGAGATCCATGAACCCCTGACACCGGCGCACGCAGAGAGAACGGTCCCACCCGAGAGACGAGGCAGGATCCAAATGGGGTGTCTGGCGTTGAACGCGTCCTTCGAGCCGCTGACCATCCTTCCGATCGAACGGGCCCTGCGGCTCGTGATCGACCGGAAGGCGGAGGTGCTCGAGGAAGACGACGCCCGGTTCTACCGCAGCGAGCGCGACCGGATCGCGGCGCCGCTGGTGATCCGGCTCAAGCGGTTCATCCACGTGCCGCGGCGCTTCCGCCGGCAGGTGACCAACACCTTCCTGTTCGCGCGTGACGGCTACCGCTGCCAGTACTGCGGCCGCCACCGCGCGGCGCTGCGCGGGCGCGAGTTCCTCACCCGCGACCACGTGCTGCCGGCCTCGCGCGGCGGCGACAACTCGTGGGACAACGTGGTGACGGCGTGCTCGCCCTGCAACAATCGCAAGGCCAGCCACCTCCCCACCGAGTGCGGGATGCACCTGCTCAAGCAGCCCCACGAGCCGAACTACGTGGAGCTGGTGTGGGCGGTGCGCCGGGTGACCCAGGTGCAGGCCAAGTACATCGCGATGTTCTACGGCGAAGACATCCTGGACGCGCTGCGGCGCCACGACCAGGAGGCCGAGCACCGGCACCAGCACCACACGGAAGAACACCGGCTGACGCTGGTGTCCTGAAGGCGGGTTGCCCCCAGAGGCAGCCCGCCTTCTTCTTTCGGCCCTCTCCCGCGCAGGCGGGCGAGGGCCGGGTTTCGTTTCGGGGGATGCTGATCGTGCCCGGGCCGGGGCCGAGTCGAGGCAGGCCGGTTGAAACCGCGGACCGCAGCAACAACCGCACGAAGTCCGCCTTCGCGCGCGCCTTCGCGGACTACGCCCCGGGCATAGGCGCGGACAGCAACAATCCGCGTGCGGGAGAGATTCGAGCGCGCGGCGGCCGACGGCGCAACGAACTCCGGACTGGAGAAATCCGCTCTAGCGAGTTACACCCCTACCCGATGTTGGGGGCGGCGAAGATGGGGGCGACCACGAGGGCCGCGGCGCCGCGGAGTCGGGTCTGCGGGTCGTTGGGCTCGGGGATCACGGGGGTGGCGGCGGCGCCCTGCGTGAGCGTGCGCTCGGCAAGGGCGGCGACCACCTGGGGGCGGATCAGGTCCCACCCCGCCGCGATCTCGCCGCCGACCACGATGCGGGCGGGGTTCAGGGCGTTCACGATGGCGGCGAGGCCGAGGCCCACGTAGCGCCCGGTCGCCTCCAGCGCGGTGCGGGCGGCCGCGTCGCCGGCGCGGGCGCGGGCGACCACGTCGGCGACGGTGAGGCGCGTCTCGCGCACCTGGGCATAGCTCTCGCGCGTGGCCAGCTCGCGGCCCAGGTAGCGCGCCACGATCGCCATGTTGGAGGTGTAGGCCTCCCAGCAGCCGCGGGAACCGCAGAGGCAGGCGGGGCCGTCGAGCGAGAGCGGGATGTGCCCGAACTCGCCGGCGGCGTCGCGGTGGCCGCGGACCACGTGGCCGCCCATCACCAGCCCCGCGCCGACGCCGTCGGAGAAGGTGACGTAGACGAAGCTGTCCGCGCCGCCCGCCCCGGCCTGGCCCATCCACATCAGCGCCAGCGCGCAGGCCACGGCGTCGCGCTCCACGTGCACGGGGAGCCCCACGGCCTCCTCCAGCGCGCCGCGCAGGTCCACGTCGCGCCAGCCGAGGGTGGGCGCGTTCACCAGCCGCCCCGTGGTCCGATCCACCATCCCCGGCACCACCAGGCCGATCCCCTGGCAAACGCCCTCGGCGGCGTGCGCGTCGAGGAGGCGGCGGATGCGCACGGCGAGCACCTCCACCAGCTCCGCCGGCCCCGGCGGGGTGGCCAGCAGCTCGGTGGAGAGCGCGCGGCCGCTGAAGTCCGAGAGCATGAGCTGCGTCTCGGAGAGCCGCACGTCGACCGCCACCGCCAGCCGGTCGTGCGCGCGCACGTGCAGCAGCGTGGGCTTGCGGCCGCGGGCGGAGGCGCCGGTGGCGCCCTCCACCAGCAGCCCCTGCTCGATCAGCTCGTTCACCAGCGGCGTGACGATCCCCCGCGCCACCTCCATCCGCCGCGCCAGGTCGGCGCGCGAGATCGGCTGGTACTCGCGCACCAGGTTCAGGACGATCTGGCGGTTGATGTCCTTGGTGGTCGTGCGCGTGGCACGCTGGAAGTTGCGAGGGTCGATCTTGCGCACGAGATCCGGTGGAAGGAGGACGCGAAGCCCGCCGAACGGCGCGGGCGCAAGGGCGCCCGCGGAGGCGCTCCACCCGCAAGCGATTTCGTCACGAAGCCGTGCAAAACGTCCGCGCCGACGTCGGCGCAGGATCGGCGCGGGGAAGATGCCCCTCTCGCACGACCTGCCGCAAGTCACGCGTGGGCTCGCACATCCGCACGGCTGCCTCCCGGGCGGGCGGGCCGCGGGAAGAAAGGGTTGCGGAGGCGAGAGGGCGCCCTTATTCTCCGTCCCATCTTTGTTAAGAAACCTGACAAATCCCTGATCGGCTCGTCCGGCGGCCTCCGCGGAGTGCCGGCCGGCCCGCTCGTCCGCCACGTCCAACCGCTCCCGCGCCCTTGACCTCTCCCGGCCCGCGCCGCCTCTCCACCCCTGGCACCGGCGGCTCCGCGCGCTTCCGCCGGCCATCGAACGAGGGCGAGGGGCTGCTGCTGGCCGGCGACATCGGCGGGACGAAGACGGTGCTGGCGCTGGTGAGCGAGAGCGGCGGGTCGGCCCGGATCGTGGCCGAGGCCGTCTTCCCCAGCCGCGAGTACGCGTCGCTGGAGGCGGTGGTCGCCGCCTTCCGCGCCACGCACCCCGGCGGCGTGGGCCGCGCCGCGTTCAGCGTGGCGGGGCCGGTGATCGGCGGCGTGGCGCACATCACCAACCTCCCCTGGTGCCTGGACGAGCCGCGGCTGGCCGAGGCGCTCGGCGTGGACGAGGTGCTGCTGGTGAACGACCTGCAGGCGACCGCCTACGCCCTCCCCCACCTGCGGGCGGACCAGGT
>DASYJZ010000618.1:0-15170 GCA_035995965.1 Longimicrobium sp.
CCACGTGCGCCACGTCGCGCGCGTGGATGCGGTCGCGGATGGCGCGCCGCAGCCGCGCCGCGCCGCCGGCCACCACCGCGCCCGCCTCCACGAACTCGTGGTAGCCCAGCCGCTTGATCCCCACCAGCAGCACCACCGCCGTGCACGCCGCGCCCGCCGCCGCGATCGCCACCACCGCGCGGGGCGGGCCGAACACGATCAGCAGCGCGAAGGTCGCCATCCCCGCCGCCAGCAGGAAGAGGAGCACGGCCGCGCGCGTGTGCGTGAGGCCGATCGCCACCAGCCGGTGGTGCAGGTGGCGCTCGTCGGCGCCCCAGATGGGGGTGCCGCGCAGCCAGCGGCGCAGGATCGCCAGCGCCGTGTCGAGCAGCGGCAGGCCGAGCACCAGCAGCGGGATCACCGTGAGCACCGCGGTGGTGCTCTTGGTGGAGCCGTGCACGGAGAGCACCGCCAGCATGAAGCCCACGAACAGGCTCCCCGAGTCGCCCAGGAAGATGCGCGCCGGGCGCATGTTGTAGCGCAGGAAGCCCGCGAGCGCGCCGGCCAGCGCGGCGCAGACCAGCGCCACCTGCCAGTTCCCCAGCTTGACCGACACGGCCAGCATGGTCGCCAGCGCCACCAGCGCGATCCCCGTCGCCAGCCCGTCGAGGCCGTCGATCAGGTTGAAAGCGTTGGTGACCCCCACGATCCAGAGCACCGTGACCGGGAGCGAGAGCGCGCCCAGGTCCAGCGTGCCGGCGAAGGTGAAGTGCTCGATGCGGAAGCCCACCATCCAGGCCAGCAGCGCCGCGGCGACCTGCGCCAGCAGCTTGGTGCGGGGCGGGAGGTTGTGCAGGTCGTCCACCACTCCCGCGCCGAAGAGGAGCCAGCTCGCCGCCAGCAGCCCGCCGAAGAAGGTGAGCGGATTGGTGACGGGGAAGCCCGGGGTGGCCGCGGCGAGGGGCGCGGCGGCCAGCACCCCCAGCGTGGTCGCCACGCACACCGCCACGCCGCCCAGGCGCGGCACCGGCTTGTGCTCCACCCCCTCGCGGATGCGCGCGTGGCCGTAGATGCCGCGCGCCAGCAGCACGCGCAGCACCAGGGGCGTCACCGCCAGTGCGGTGAGCGCCGAAGCCAGGAACGCGAGGAGAAGGATCTGCACGGGGCAGAGGCGGGCGGATGTGGATGAGGGGCGGGGCGGGGCCGCCTCGAAGCGCGTGCATCCGGAATCCCTGGATACACACACCTGCGGGCAAGGTTCGCGCCGGGCGGGGTGGTAACTCCCAACGTGGGAAGGAGTTCGGCCTTAGCGGCCATAACACACGATAGCGTCAGAACTGCGACGGTGTCAAGTATCAGTTGTCCATCGGCCCCATCGAACGCCGTCCGACGCGCGTCCGCGAGACATCGCCCGGCGGGCAATCAAGCCGCGAAAAGAACGTCGCCGACCGGCCCGTCCGCCGCGAACCGCAGCAGCCGCGAACCCTCTGCGGCCAGGGCACTCCGATCCCCGCCGCCAAGGGGCGCGAAGGGGGCGATCACCAGCGTCGCCATCCCGCGCTCGCGGGCGATCTTCCAGGTGCCGCGCACGAAGCCGTCGAGCAGGAACATCGGCCGCCCCAGGCTCGCGCTCACCCGCGCGGCGTGCTCGGCGGGGATCACGCGCGAGCGGTCGGCGTGGGAGAGGAGGAGGTTGTCGTACTCGGGGAGGAAGCGGGGCGGCGCCGGGGTGTCGGCGTCGGGCCGCGGCGCGTCGGGCAGGTCGAACAGCTCGGTGCCGTGCTCGTCGCGGAAGGCGCGGAGGCGGGGCCGCAGCCGTTCGACCGCGTCGCGGAGCCGCGGCACCCCCGACCAGCCCTGCACGTCCGCGACGCTGGCGGGCCCGAACGCGCCCACGCAGCGCAGCACCAGCTCGTCGGGCGACGGATCGTCGGACAGCGGCCGGCTCAGCCACGCCTCGGCGGTGGTGTGCCGTGCCATCCCGCCGGCCCCCCAGACGCCGCGCGGCGGGAGCTGCACCAGCGCCAGCCGCGCGCGGACGGTGCTGGCGAGCGCCTCGGGGTCGCGGCCGGGCCACCGCGCGGCCAGGCGCGCGCCGAGCTCCGTCCAGCCGAGCGGCGTCTCCTCCACCAGCGCCCGCCCCGCCTCCGCCACCTCGCGCAGGTCGAGCCCGGCCAGCGCCCGGGCACGGGCGCCCTGCAGCGCCCGCTCCAGCGCCGGCTGCACCACGGGGCGGAAGGCGAGGCAGTCGCGCGCGGTGACCAGGTGGATGGTGGAGCGCATCAGCGCCAGGCGCACCGCGCCGCGGTCCAGGATCAGCCGGGAGAGCTCCCCGGCATCGAATCCCTCCAGCCGGGTCCACAGGCCCACGTACGGCGCGGTGGGCGACTGCGCCTGCATCCCCGCCAGCCGTTCGATCGCCTCCGCCGCGGAGAGAGATTCGCGGCGGAGCAGCATCTGCCGCTCCAGCAGCGCGCGATTGAGGTCGCGCCCGCTCAGAATCGGCAAAAGAAATCTCTCACAGGGGTCACAGGGGTCACGGAGGCGGGGACGCGCAGCCCTCTGCGACCCCTGTGACCCCTGTGAGAGCCCATTCTGTTCAAAGCTGGGGCTCGTCGCTCTCGTCGGCCTCGGCGTCGATGCCCATGCCGACGAGGATGTCGGCCAGCTCGTAGACGTCGGCGAAGTCTTCGACGTAGAGCGACACGGGGCGCCCGGAGACCGCCTCGTCCGCGGCGCGGCGGGCGTCGATGAGGCCCATTCCCGTGTAGTGCTGGAGCGCGCTCGCGACCGACTCGCGGTTCACCTCGTAGCGCGTCCCGTAGACGTGCACCTGCGGCATCAGCCCTCCCTCCTCGCGCGGCGGAGCGCCTCCGCCAGCCCGATCCGCCCCTCGTAGAGCGCCTTCCCGATGATGGCGCCCGCGATCCCCCGCCCCGCCGCGCCGGCCGCGGCCTCCACGTCGTCGAGCCCGCTCATCCCGCCGGAGACGATCACCTCCGCCCCCGACGCCTCCGCCAGCGCGCACGAGAGCTCCAGGTTGGGCCCCGCCAGCATCCCGTCGCGCTCGATGTCGGTGTGGACGATGGTGCGCGCGCCGAGCGCCACCAGCGACGCGGCCAGGTCGAAGAGGTCGGTGCCGCTCTCCTCCGTCCACCCGCGCGCCGCCGGCCTGCGCCCGCGCGCGTCGAGCCCCACGGCGATCCGCTCCGCGCCCCAGCGCTCCACCGCACGGCGGACCAGCTCCGGGTTCTCGATGGCCGCGGTCCCGATCACCGCCCGCGCGGCGCCGGTCTCCAGCACCTCCTCCAGCTCCGCCTCGCTGCGCAGCCCGCCGCCCGTCTGCACCTTGAGCGGCGTGGCGGCTACCAGCTCGCGGATCAGCGCCCGGTTGGAGCCGGCGCCGAAGGCCGCGTCGAGGTCCACCACGTGGATCCACTCCGCCCCCGCGTCGGCGAAGGAGCGGGCGACCGCGAGGGGGTCGTCGCCGTACACCGTCTCCCGGCTGGCCTCGCCCTGCTCCAGCCGCACGCAGCGCCCGCGGCGCAGGTCGATGGCGGGGTAGAGCGCGAACGCCGCCGGGCTACTCGGCACGCCGGCGCCGCGAACGCTCCGGACGCTCCGCCAGCTTCGTCCCCGCCGCACGCTCCAAAGCGGCCACGCGCGCGTCCACCACCTCGCGGAAGCGCGACTCGGGGCCGGACTCCACCGGCTCGGCCTGGATGGAGCGGATGGAGGCGGGGTTGATGGGCCGCCCGTTCTCGCGGAACTCGTAGTGGAGGTGCGGGCCCGTGGCGAGGCCGGTCATCCCCACGTAGCCGATCACCTGCCCCTGCCGCACCCGCGTCCCCGAGCCGATCCCCTTCGCGATGGCGCGCAGGTGGCCGTAGCGGGTGGAGTAGCCGCGTTGATGGGCGACCTCCAGCAGGTTGCCGTATCCCCCGCTCCACCCGGCGCGGCGCACCACGCCGTCGGCCACGGCGCGCACCGGCGTCCCCGGCGAGGCGGCGTAGTCGATCCCCACGTGGGCGCGCATGATGTGCAGGATCGGGTGGAAGCGCCCGCGCGTGAACCCCGAGCTGATGCGGCGGAACTCCACCGGCGCGCGCAGGAAGCCGCGCTTGAGCGACTGCCCCTTGCGGTCGTACCACCCGTCCTGGCCGTCGTGGCGGAAGAGGTAGGCGTCGTACAGCCGTCCGCCCAGGAGGAAGCGCACGGCCAGCAGCCGCGAGCGACGCGCGGTGCCGTCGGGGCGCACGGTGCGCTCGTAGAGCACCTGGTAGCTGTCGCCGGGGTTCAGGTCGTTGGAGAAGTCGATGCGGGTCTCGAAGATGTCGTCCGCGATCAGGTCGGCCAGGCGCTGGCGCTCGCCGCGGGGGATGTCGCCGTGGCCGTTCGCCAGCGCCTCGTACAGCGAGTAGCGCACGGTCCCCGCGAAGATCGCCGTATCGGTGCGCACCGCGACGGAGTCGACGCGGGCGCGGACCCCGCCGCGGCGCCCGTCGACCTTGAGGATGCGGTCGGCGTCGAGCTGCAGCGTCATCCGCCGCACGCCGCCGGTGCGGGTGGAGACGCGCAGGTCGAGCTCGCGCCCCTCGCGCACCGGGTGGTCGGCGGCGGAGTCGGGGAGCTGCGCCAGGATGGCGCTCGCCTGGGCGCCGTCGACCCTGAGCTGCTGCAGGAGTTCGGAGAGGGTGTGGCCGTAGCGCAGCTTCTCGTGCCGCACGTGCTCCACCGGCGCGGCGTGCGCCTCGGGGAGCAGCTTCGGCGGGGGAGGCGGTGCGTGGTCCCTGCGCCCGATGAACGCCGCCGCGAGCGCCGCGGCGAACACGCCGAGCACGCCCGCCGAGAGGATGCGATGGGGATTCGCCATCCGGGTCACTCCTGATGTGCTGTTGCTGCGGATTTGGGATTGTGCTGCTTGAGATTCAGCGCACTGGACGGTGCGTCTTCGAGCTACGCCGAGCGCTCCGGCTCAGCGCCCTCTCCGGCTCGCTTAAGCTCGCCACCTCTCCCGTACCGGGAGAGGTAGAGCCCCGAGCGCCTACGCCGACTCGACCGGCGGCGCTTTGGCTGCCTCGTGAAACTGGTTGCAGGCCTCGCCTGGGCTTCGGCCACCCACCCTCGCCCGGTACGGGAGAGGGTTTGCGCTCTAAGGCGCAGGGAGAGGGCGCCGCGGCGCCGGGCGCGCACCCCGTCAATCCTCCCGACTGCTACCTTCTGCTCCCGACCCCCCGAACCGCCACGCAGCGGGCGCCCGCCTTCCGGCGGGCCCCGCTGCGTGCGTCTTCAATCTAACCTCGGATCGCCGTCCGCATCAGTCCATCTGGCGGCGGATGAAGGTGGGGATCTCCAGGTCGCTCGGCAGGTTGGGCGCGGGCCGCTCCGCCGGGCGGGGCGGCACCGGGAGCCGGGTGACCGGGGTGGAGTGCGCCTCGCGCGCGGCCGGGGCCTCGCGCTCGCGGTCCGCGCCGCGCTCCGGGCGGTCGTGGCGCGGCTGGAAGGGCGCGGGCTCGCGCCCCTGCCGCGGCGCGAAGGGCGCCGGCGCCTCGTGGCCGGGGAGCACCGTGCGCGAACCGGTGAGCGGCCGCACCTCGGGGCGCTGGCCGCGGAAGTCCGGGCGGATCACGTTGTCGTGCGGCGCGAACGCGGCGTCGCCGCGCTCGAAGCCGGTGGCGATCACGGTGACGCGCACCTCCTCCTTCATCGAGCTGTCGTGCACCGCGCCGAAGATGATCTCGGCCTCGTCGCCCGCGGCCTCCTGGATGATGGAGCTGATCGTCGTCACCTCGTCGATCGCCAGGTCCATCCCCCCGGTGATGTTGATCAGCACGCCGGCCGCGCCCGCGATGGAGATGTTGTCGAGCAGCGGCGAGCTGATCGCCTCCTGCGCCGCCTCCACCGAGCGGTTCTCGCCCCGCCCGAAGCCCGTGCCCATCAGCGCCGCGCCGCGGTTGGACATGATGGTGCGCACGTCGGCGAAGTCCACGTTCACCTCGCCGGTCACCCGGATCAGGTCCGAGATCCCCTGCGTGGCGTGCAGCAGCACCTCGTCGGCCTTCTTCAGCGCGTCCTTGAAGCTGGTCCCCTTGCCGACGACGGAGAGGAGGCGCTCGTTCGGCACCACGATCATGGTGTCGGCGGCGCGCTTCAGCTCCTGCAGCCCCTCCTCGGCCTGGCGCATCCGCTTCTTCCCCTCGAAGAGGAAGGGCTTGGTGACGATGGCGATGGTGAGCGCGCCCATCTCCCGCGCCATCTCGGCGATCAGCGGGGCCGCGCCGGTGCCGGTGCCGCCCCCCATCCCCGCCGTGATGAAGACCAGGTCGGCGCCGTCCAGCGCCTTGCGCATCTCCTCGCGGTTCTCCTCCAGCGCCTGCGCCCCGATGTCGGGGCGCGCGCCGGCACCCAGCCCGCGGGTGAGCTTCTGGCCGATCTGCAGCTTGACGGGCGCCTTGCTCATCTTGAGCACCTGCGCGTCGGTGTTCACCGAGATGAACTCCACGCCCTCCAAGTCCTCTTCGATCATCCGGTTCACCGCGTTGCCGCCACCGCCGCCCACCCCCACCACCTTCATGCGGGCGTTCTGCGGCATGGGGTCCTCGTACTCGAAGATCATCTTGGGTTTCTCTCCTCCGGACGCGTGGGAGGGTTCCGCCGGCAGGTCTGGATGCACGTGTGCCCTTGCTCCGGAGCTAGAAGAAGTCCGCGAGCCAATCCTTCATCCGCCTCAACGCGCCGGAAACATACGGTCCGGAGGCGGCGCCTTCCTGGGTGTCGTTGATCAGTCGGCGGGAGCCGTAGATGACGAGGCCGGCAGCCGTAGCAAACTTGGGCCGCCGCACCGAATCCGCAAGCCCGCCCAGCCCGTCGCCGGGGATGCCCACGCGCACCGGCGCGGCGAAGCTGCGCTCGGCCAGCTCCACGATTCCCGCCAGGCTGGCGCCCCCGCCGGTGAGCACGATCCCGCCCCCGAGCTGGTCCGCCAGCCCGCTCCGCTCCAGCTCCGCGGCCACCAGCCCGAAGATCTCGTCGAGGCGCTGCTCGATGATGTGCGCCAGCAGCTCGCGCGCGACGTGCCGCGTCTGCCCCTGCGCCGGGCCGGGGATCTCGAAGGTCTCGTTCGGGTTCACCAGGTCGGCCCGCGCCGAGCCCCAGCGCTCCTTGGCCCGCTGCGCCTCGGCGTAGGGGAGGCTGAGCCCCTTGGCCAGGTCGTTGGTCACCGTCGCCCCGCCCCACGGCAGCGACGCCAGGTGGCGGATCTTGCGCTCGTGGAAGACCGCCACGTCGGTGGTCCCCCCGCCCAGCTCCACCAGCGCGGTGCCGATCTCCTTCTCGTCGTCGCTCATGACGGCGAGGGAGGAGGCAATGGGCTCCAGCACCAGCTCGGCCACCTGGTAGCCGGCGCGGGTGACCGACTTGCGGATGTTCTGCGCCGCGCTCCCGCTCCCGGTGACGATGAAGACCTCGGCCTCCAGGCGCATGGCCGCCATCCCCACGGGGTCGCGGATACCGTCCTGCGCGTCGACGATGTACTCCTGCGGGATGGCGTGGATCAGCTCGCGGTCGGCCGGGATGGCCACGGCGCGGGCGACCTCGTTCACGCGCTCCACGTCGGCCGCGGTGACCTCCTGGTCGCGCGAGCCGTGCGTGCGGCCCACGGCGACCACGCCGTTGGAGGGCCAGGCGTGGATGTGCTCGCCGGCGATCCCGGTATGCAGCCGGTCGACCTTCACCCCCGCCATCAGCTCGGCCTCCTTCACCGCCTTGCGCACCGCCTCGGTGGTGGCCTCGATGTCGGTGACGATCTCGCGGCGGATGCCGGTGGTGCGCGCCTGGCCCACGCCCAGGATCTTCACCTGCGCGCGCTGCTGGGCGTCGCCGTCCACCTCGGCGATCACCACGGCGGTCTTGCTGGAGCCGATGTCCAGGCCGGCGACGACGGTAGGGCGCATCAGGGCCAGTGTGCGAGAGAAAGTGCCTAGTGCCTAGTGCCTAGTGCCTAGTGCCTAGTGCTGAGTGCTTTAGTGCTGAGTGCTGGAGCTCTGGCTCGGCCGTGGGCACGGTGCGGACGCGGGCGCCATGCGTCAGCCCTGGCGGTGGACGACCACCTGGTCGTCGAAGCGGGCATCGAGCACGGGGCGGCCGTGCGGCACGGTGTCGGCGGCGGCGCGGCGCACCACGTCGTCGAGGGTGGCGCGGAGCCGGACCACGGCCTCGGGCGAGATCCCGTCGCGCACCAGCAGGTCGGCGGCGGGGGAGGAGAGGATCAGCCGCAGGCCGCCCGGCCCCGCCGGTCGGATCTCCGAGACGCGCGCCATCAGCGCGGGCTCCAGCGCCCCCAGCCGTCCCGCCTCGGCCAGCGCCGCGCGCGCCTCCGCGTCGGCGATGCGCCCGCGGCCGTCCACCCGCACCCGCCCGGTGAAGAGCGGCAGGTCCACCGACGTCCGCGCGGGGTCCACCGCCAGCACCTCGCCGTCCGCCGTGGCGGGGCGCAGCGTCCCCGCCTGCACCAGCGCGGCGGGCGCCTTCTCGGTGACGCGGATGCGCAGCGTCCTCGGGAGCACGCGGACGATCTCGGCGTCGGCGACCGCGGGGTCGCGCCGCAGCGCGGCCACGTAGGGCGCGGGGTCGGTCCAGACGTTCAGGCCCACGGCCACGCCGCTCGCCTTCAGCACCTCGTGCGGCGCCAGCATGCGCGCGCCGGTGACCTCCACCCGCTCCGCCGCGAACCAGGCGATCCGCCGCCCCGCGCGCGGCCCCCACCACGGCGTCGACGCGACGCCGGCGAGGAGCGCCAGCAGCAGGACGCGGCGCAGGATCCTCATCGTCCCGCCTCCGCCGGGGCGCCCAGCAGCGCCAGCAGCTCGCGCGCGGCCTCGTCCAGGTTCCCCGCGCCCATCGTCAGGCAGAAGTCGCCCGGCCTCAGCTCCGCGGCGACGGCGTCCACGATCTCTTCGCGGTCGGCGACGTAGCGCAGGTCCGCCCCCGCCTCGCGCGCCGGCGCCGCGATCATCTCCCCCGTCACCCCGGCGATCGGCTTCTCGCGCGCGGCGTAGACGTCGGTGAGGAAGGCCACGTCCGCCAGCGCCAGCGCCGACCCGAACTCGCGCGCGAAGTCGCGCGTCCGCGAGTAGAGGTGCGGCTGGAAGACGGCGACCAGGCGCCGGTCGGGATGGGCCGCACGCGCCGCCTTGAGCGTCGCCTCGAGCTCCGTGGGATGGTGCGCGTAGTCGTCCACGAAGAGCACCCCGCCCGCCTCGCCCACCGTTTCGAAGCGGCGATCGATCCCCGCGTACTCCGCCACCCCGCGCGCGATCGTCGCCCAGTCCACCCCGAAGCGCCGCGCGACGGCGACGGCCGCCAGCGCGTTGCGGACGTTGTGCACCCCCGGCGCCCGGAGCCGCGCGGTGCCGAGCACCCTCCCCCGCTCGCGCACGGCGAAGCGCGCGCCGCCGCCGGATAGATCGACGTCCTCGGCGCGCAGCATCGACCCGGCGTTGAGGCCGTAGGTGATGACCCGCTCGGGGCCGCCGCGCAGGAGGTTGGCGAGCCGCGAGGCGCCGTGGTCGTCGGCGCAGCAGGCCACCATGCCGTCGTCGGGGACGGACTCGGCGAAGGTGAGGAAGGCCTCCTCCACCGCCTCGAGCGAGCCGTAGATGTCCAGGTGGTCGGCTTCCAGGGTGGTCACCACGGCGATGGACGGGCGGAGCTGGTGGAAGGAGCGGTCGTACTCGTCGGCCTCGACCACGTAGAGCTGGTCCTTCCCGCGGCGCAGGTTGCCGCCCCAGGCGGGGACGTGCGCGCCCACGAAGCCGGTGGGGTCGAGCCCGGCGGCGGCCAGGACGGTGGTGACGAGCGTGGTGGTGGTGGTCTTCCCGTGCGTCCCCGCGACGGCGACCACGGTGCCGCGGTTGACGATGGCGCCCAGCGCCTTCGCCCGCTTGAGCACGGGGATGCCGCGCGCCCGGGCGGCGGCGATCTCGGGGTGGTCGTCCGGCACGGCGGCGGTCATCACCACGGCCAGCGAGTCGGCCACGTGCGCCGGGTCGTGCCCCTGGGTGATGACGGCGCCGTGGCGCTGCAGCAGGCGCGCGGCGGCGTTCACCTGGTCCTGGCAGCCGGACACCTGTCCGCCGGCCAGCAGCAGCATCTCGGCGAGCGGGGCCATCCCCGCCCCGCCGATGCCGACGAAGTGCACCGGACCACTCCGGGCCAGCTCTACGAGATCGATTTCGCTCACCATTCTAGCGGTCTGAAAGTCTCGTCGCCACGATGGAAACAGAAGTGCCAGGTGCCCAGTGCCAAGTGCCCAGGAACTGCAACCACGAGCCGCATCAGGAACCCGTCAGGGGGTGCGGACCGCGCCCTCGCGCCCTCTCCCGGCTCGCCGGGGCTCGCCACCCTCTCCCGTACCGGGCGAGGGTTGAATCACCCGCTCACCGGCGCGTCCGAACCTCTCCCGCACGCGGAGTCTGGCTGTCCGCGCAGATGCCCGAGGCGCAGTCCGCGAAGGCGGACTTCGTGCGGTTCCAGCGGCGGGTTTCCAACCCGTCGTCTACCCAACCCGTCGGACCTCCGCCCCGCCACCCTTGCCCGCCTTCGTCCCGATCGACCGTGCGTTCCCTCGGCACATCCGTGTCGACCGGCTATAGATCCTTCGGCCTGCCTGGCTGTTTTCACGCTGAGGCTCCGTCGTGGCCGGCCTCAGGATGACGTCCTCTGGGGTAGCGCGGAATGCACAGGCATTCTCGCGATCCGGTGTCAGCACTTGGCACTTGGCACTTGGCACTTGGCACTTAGCACTTAGCACTTGGCGCTTGGCGCTTGGCACTTGGCACTTGGCACTTTAGCACTATCCCTTCCCCACCAGCCTCAACAGCTCCCCCGCGATCCGGTCCGCGGCGTCGGGGCGGCCGCGGTCCTTCGCCTTCGCCGCGATCTCGGCGCGGCGGGCGTCGTCGCGGGCGAGGGAGAGGATGTCGGTCCAGAGGCGGCCCTGGCCCAGCTCGCGCTCGGGCACCATCAGCGCGGCGCCGGCCTCGCAGAGCGCCACCGCGTTGTGGTGCTGATGGTTCGCGGCCGCCGTGGGCAGCGGCACCAGGATCGACGGGATCCCCCAGGCGGTGAGCTCCGCCAGCGACATCGCCCCGGCACGGGCGACGGCGAAGTCGGCCGAGGCCAGCGCGCCGGGCATGTCCACGATGTACGACAGCACCTTCACCCACGCGGGGCGCCCCATCTCCCCCAGCCGCGAGTGGACGCCGTCGAAGTGCGCCGCCCCCGTCGCCCATAGGATCTCGAACCCCGGCGGCGGTGCCTCCAACCGTCCCTCCAGCACGCCGCGGATGTCGGAGAGCAGCGCCTCGTTCACCGCGCGCGCGCCCTGGCTCCCGCCCGTCACCAGGCACACCGTGCCGTCCCCCAGCCCGAAGCTCGCCCGCGCCGCCGTTCGGTCCACCGAAAAATTCGGCACCTCGATCGGGTTGCCGTACTCGAACACCTCCGTGCGCGGACCCGGCTTCAGGTACTTCCGCGCCTCCGGGAAGGCGAGGTGGAGCTGCCGCGCGCGGCCGCCCAGCTTGCGGGTGACGAACCCCGGAAACGAGTTCTGCTCCTGCAGCGCGATCGGCACCCCGCGCAGCAGCGCCCACGCCGCCGCCGGCCCGCTCGCGTAGCCGCCGGTGCCCACCACCAGGTCGGGCTTGAACCGGCTGAAGATGCGCCGCAACCCGCTCAGCGAGTGGAACATCGACGGGAAGAGGCGCCAGTTCTCCAGCGGCTGCGCGCGGCGGAGCGGCTCGAGAGGAAGCAGCTCGTGCGGGACCCCCTTCTCCGGCAGCACGCGGCTCTCCACCCCGCGCATCGCGCCGACGAAGAAGACCTCGGCCCGCGGATCCGCCCGCAGCACCGCGTCGCCCAGGTTCAGCGCGGGGTACAGGTGGCCCCCCGTGCCGCCGCCGGCGAAGAGCACGCGCGCGCTCACGCCGGCGCTCCCCGCGACGCCCGCGCCACGCTCAGCAGGATGCCGACGGCCGCGAAGTAGCCCAGCAGCGCGCTCCCGCCGTAGCTCATGAACGGCAGCGCCACACCGGTGGTCGGCAGCAGCGACATCGCCACGCCCATGTGCATGAAGGCGGAGACGGCGATCATGTTCGTCATCCCGATCGCCACCAGGTAGCCGAAGCGGTCCGGCGCGCGCGCGGCGATGCGGTAGCCCACCCACAGGAAGGCCGAGAAGAGCGCCACCACCAGCACGATCCCCAGCAGCCCCCACTCCTCGGCGATCATGGAGAAGAGGAAGTCGTTGTGCGGCTCGGGGAGGAAGCCGTACTTCTGGCGGCTCGCCCCGATCCCCACCCCGCGCAGCCCGCCCGAGCCGATGGCGATCAGCGACTGGTAGATCTGGTAGCTCACTCCGTCGGTGTCGCCGGTGGGGTCCAGGAAGGCGGCGATGCGCTGCATCCGGTAGCCGGCGTGCGTGATCTGGTGCCAGACCACCGGCACGGCCATCATCCCGAAGAAGATGAAGTGCCCGATCCGCGCGCCGCCCGCGAACAGGACGAGGGACGCGAGCAGCACGATCAGCAGCGCCGCGCTCATGTTGGGCTCCAGCAGCACCAGCAGGGCGATGGGGAGCCAGACGACCAGGAAGGGGACCAGCCCCTTCCGCAGCGAGTGCAGCTTGTCGGCCTTCTTCACCGCCAGCGCGGCGGTCCACAGCATCACCGCGATCTTGGCCAGCTCCGAGGGCTGGAAGCTCATCCCCAGGTTGATCCACCGCCGCCCGCCGTTGATGCGCGGCGCGATGGCCTCCGTCCCCGGGAGGATGACGATGACGAGCAGGATCGAGACGCCCACCAGCATCGGCCAGGCCCAGAGGCGGAAGCGGCGGTAGTCGATGCGCGAGAGGACCGCGGCCACGACAACGCCCAGCCCCGCCGCCACGAGTTGCTTCACCGCGAAGTAGTGTCCGGGAAGACCGGCGGCGCGCGCCATGAAGGCGCTCGCGCTGTACATCTCGATCAACCCGAAGCAGAACGCCACGAAGGTGAGCCCCACCAGCGCCCGCGCCTCCCACGTCTCCGCGGTGGCGAGCGTCGGCGCGTCCGCGCGCGCGGCCCGGCGCTCGCGCGGCGGGGCGAGCGGCTGCAGCAGCGCGGCCCCGCCCGCGGGGCGCCGGCGGACCAGGGCGAGCACGCTCACGCCGCGCTCCCGGCCGTCAGCTCGGCGTCGGCGTAGGCGCCGGCCCGGGCCAGCTCGGCGAAGCGCTTCCCGCGCTCCTCGTAGTTGGTGAACATGTCGAAGCTGCTGCACGCCGGGGAGAGGAGCACCGCGTCGCCGGGGCGCGCCACCTCGCGCGCCCGCCGCACCACGTCGTCGAACCCGCCGTGGACGCGCTCGACGGGCGCCTTCCCGGCCAGGTCGCGCTCGATCAGCGCCCCCGCCTCGCCGAAGGCCAGCACCGCCCGCACGCGGCCCAGGTCGGGGAGGAGCTCGGTGTAGGGCTCGCCCTTGTGCCGGCCGCCGAGCAGGAGCACGGTCGGCCGGGTCATGCTCTTCAGCGCCACCTGGGTGGAGGCGAGGTTGGTCGCCTTGCTGTCGTTGATCCAGAGCACGCCGTCCACCTCGCCCACGGGCTCCAGCCGGTGGGGGGGCGCCTCGAAGCTCTGCAGCCCGCGCGCGATGGACTCGGGCGAGGCGCCCGCCAGCCGCGCGGCGATGGAGGCCGCCAGCGCGTTCGCCACGTTGTGCGGCCCGAGGATCCTGAGCCGGTCGGCGGGGAGGACGCGCTCCTCGCGCCCGTCGTCCAGCCGCAGCACCAGCCATCCGTCCTCGGCCAGCCATCCCCCCCGCTCGTCCGCGCGGAGCGGGGACTGGATGCGGAAGTAGTAGCGTGTGCCCGCCGCCTCGCCGGGGAGGCGGCGGGCCTTCTCGTCCTCGCCGTTCAGCACCCAGCGGCTCTCGCCGGTGGCGTTGCGGAAGAGGTGGGCCTTGTCGGCGTAGTAGCTGTCGACGCTGGAGTACCAGTCCAGGTGGTCGGGCGCGAGGTTGGTCAGCACCCCGATGCGCGGGTTGAACTCGCGGATGCCCCCGAGCTGGAAGGAGCTGGTCTCCACCACCGCCACCCGCGGCTGCGGCTCGCGCATGACGAGCTCGCTGAGCGCGGTGCCGATGTTGCCGCCCACCGCCGCGTCCTCCCCGTGCTCGTGCAGCAGGTGGCCGATGAGCGAGGTGACGGTGGTCTTCCCGTTGGTGCCGGTGATGGCGATCACGGGACACTCCAGCAGCCCGAAGGCGAACTCGATCTCGGGGACGACGGGAACGTGGGCGATCTCGGGCGCCCGGAGGACCGCCGCGGTGGGCGGGATGCCGGGGGAGAGCACGATCCGGCCGCAGCGCGCGAGCTTCCCCAGGTCGTGGCGGCCGACCTCGGCCAGGCCGCCGATGGCGTTGATGGTCTCGGCGGCGCGCCGCGTCTGCGGGTTGTCGGCGCCGTCGCTGGCGTAGACGCGGGCGCCGCGCGCCAGCGCCAGCCGCGCCGCCGCCAGCCCGCTGCGGGCCAGCCCCAGCACGCCGATGGTTTCGCCGACCAGTGATGGAGTCATCGCGGATACCAAAGGGGAAAGTGCCCAACCCTAGTGCCCAGTGCCCAGTGCTGGGTCGAGGTTCGCGTTTCCGGCGCGCGCCGCAGCCCGGCGCCCTCTCCCGGCTAGTCCAGACTCGCCACCCTCTCCAGGACCGGGAGCGGGTTGAAATCCCCTGCTCACCGGCGGTTCCGAACCTCTCCCGCACGCGGAGTTCTGCCGTCCACGCCGATGTCTCAGGTGCAGTCCGCGCAGGCGGACTTCGTGCCGTTCCAGCGGCGGGTTTCCAACCCGTCGGACGTCCGACCCGCCACTCACTCCCTCGTCCGCCCCACGACGGATCGTGCCTTACCTCGGCAGATCTGCGCTCGACCGGCTATAGATCCTTCGGCCTGCCGGAGCCTTGCGCATGCCGAGGTCCGGTCGTGGCCGGCCTCAGGATGACATCGTATGGCTGGGGCGCGAAGCGCGAGGGCGAAGCCCTCTAGTCCCCGCAGGGGGACTTCGTGCCGTTGTAGCCGCGACTTCAGTCGCATCGTCCACACGAGAGGCTTCGGGCCCTCCCCTATCGAATCTTCAGCGTCGCGAACGCCACCAGCGCACACA
>DASYJZ010000619.1:0-5779 GCA_035995965.1 Longimicrobium sp.
CGACGCCGGCTTCCCGCTGGACCGGGCGCTCGCCGCCGTCAGCAGAGTGGTGGCCCGGCGCGACGTGGCGGGCGCGGTGCTCGACGTCCGCGACCGGGTGCGCGGCGGGGCGCGGCTGGACGAGGCGATGACGGCGCACCCGTCGATCTTCCCGCGCTTCGCGGTGGGGATGGTGCGCGCGGGGGAGCGCGGGGGGACGCTGGCCCCGGCGCTCGACCGGCTGGCGGGGCAGATGGAGCGCGAGCAGGCGCTGCGCTCGCGGCTGGCCTCGGCGATGGTCTACCCCGCGGTGGTCGCGTCGGCCGGGGCGGGGGCGCTGGCGGTGCTCTTCGCCTGGGTGCTGCCGCGCTTCGTGGCGCTGCTGGGCGACACCGGCTCGGCGATCCCCCGGTCGACGCTGCTCCTCCTCTCCGCCGGCGCGTTTGTCGGGCGGTGGTGGTGGGCGCTGCTGCTGGCCCCCGTCGTCGCGGCGGCGCTGGTGGCGGCGGTGCGCGCGTCGGAGGAGGGGCGGGCGGCGGTGGACCGGGCGCTCCTCGCCGTTCCCATCGTGGGCGGGCTGCGCAGGCGGGCGGCGACGGCGCGGCTGGCGCGGACGCTCGCGGCGCTGCTGGAGAGCGGGCTGCCGATCCTGGGCGCGCTGGAGGTGGCCGCCGCCAGCCAGGCCGACGCCGCCATCGCCGGCGAGGTGCTGCGCGCCCGCGAAGACGTGCGCGCTGGCGACCGGCTGGCGGCGGCGCTCCGGCGCAGCGGCGCCTTCCCCTTCCTGTTCGTGCAGATGGTGGAGGTTGGCGAGGAGGGCGGCCGCCTTCCCCCCATGCTGGAGCGGGCGGCGGGGGCGATGGAGAGCGAGCTGGAGCGCGGCCTGGACCGGCTGCTCCGGCTGGTGGAGCCGGTGATGATCGTGGTGTTCGGCGTGCTGGTCGGCGCGGTCGCGCTGTCGCTGCTGCAGGCGATCTACGGCATCCGGCCCGAGGGGTTGTGATGCGGTGGGCGCCGCCTGCATCGACGGGTTGAAAACCCGCCGCTGGAACGGCACGAAGTCCGCCTTCGCGGACTGCTGGAAAGCAGGTGTGCGCGGAGCGGAACGCGGCGAGATGCGCGGTACAACGACGGTCGTTGGAAGGTCGGACAGGAGCGGGGTGGACGGAGGGACGGGGCGGGAACGACGGAGAAGTGAGCGGTCGATGAGCGAATCTCCGAAGACGCGGGGCGGGGGGTGGGGCCTGCGGCCGGCGCGGCTGGCGCTGGCGCTGGCGCCGGACCGGCTGGTGGCGGTGCGGCTGCGCGGCCTGCTGGCGCCGCGCCCGGCCGAGGTGCTGACCTGCCCGCTGGCGCCTCCGTCGGCGGACGGGTGGCCGGGGCTGGAGGAGGCGCTGCGGGAGCTCGCGGGCGAGCTGGGCGCGGCCCGCGGCACGGTGGACGTGGCGCTGCTGCGGCGGCTGGCGCACGCCCGGGTGCTGGCGCTGCCGCCGGTGCGCCGCGGCGAGCTGGCCGCGCTGGTGCGCCGGGGCGCGCGCCGCCACTTCGCCGTGCGCGACGAGGCGCTGGTGGCCGACGCCGTCCGCATCCACCTGCCGCACGGCGGCTCGCTCGCCCCCGCGCTGGCGGCCTGCGCCCCCGCCGCCCTGGCCGAGTCGGTCGCCGCGGCGTGCGCGGCGGCGGGGTTCCGGGTGGGGACGATGGTGCCCGCAGCGGCCGCGCTCGCCGCCGGCGTCCGCGCGCTGGTGCCGCGGGCGCGCCGCGGCCGCTGCGCCGTGGTCGCCTGCACCGCGCAGGGCGCCGAGCTGCTGCTGCTGCACGGCGGCGAGCCCGTCCGCATCCAGCCGCTGGCCCCGTCGTCCCCCTCTCCCGACGGCGCGCCCTCGCTCGCCGCGCGGGTGCTGGAGGCGCTGCACGGCGACGACGAGATGGCCGTCTCCGGCTGCATCGCCGTCTGCGGCACCGGCGACGAGGCCGACGCGGTGCGCGGGGCGCTGCTCGACGACGAGGCGTTCGGCGGGCGCGTGGCCGCGTCGCACCCGCTGGAGCGGCTCCCCGCCGAGGCGGTGATCGCGCTGGGTGCCGCGCGCGCCGGGTCGTCCGCGCCCGCCCTCCTCCCCGAGTCGATCCTGAACCTCCGCACCCGCTCGGCGAAGCGGCGGACGCTGGCGTTCGCGGCCACGTCCGCCGTGCTCCTCGCCATGGCCGCGGGGCTGCACCTGGACGGCGTGGGGCGTGAGCTCGCCGCGGTGCAGGTGAAGCGGCGGGAGATCCGCGCCCCGGTGGCCGACGCGCTGGAGGCCCGCGCCGCGGTGGAGCGCGTCCGCGGGCGGCTGGCGACGCTGGCCGCGCTGGAGGCCGCGTCGCCCGCGTGGACGGGCGAGATCGCGGCGCTCGCCCGCGCGCTGCCTGACTCGGCGCACCTGCGCACGCTGGCGGGCGACTCGGCGGGGCTGCGGCTGGCGGGGGTGGCGCGCTCCGCGTCCGCCGTGGTCCCGGCGCTGGAGGCGAGCCGCCACTTCGAGCGCGTCTCGCTCGCCGCGCCCGTCCGCTGGGAGCAGGGCGACGCGGGCGAGCGCTTCGACGTGGCCGCCTTACGCGCCACGCCGGGGAGGCCGCGATGAAGCCCGTCTCCCTCACCCCCCGCGACCGCGGCGCGGTGCTGCTGGGGGCCGCGGTGCTGCTCCCCGCGCTGCTCTGGACGCTGGCGCTGGCGCCGTACCTGGACGCGCTCCACGCCCGCCAGGCGCGCCTGGCCGACGAGCGCCGGCTGCTCGCCCGCGAGCTGGAGCTGCTGGCGCAGGCGAAGGGCTTCCCGCGCGCCTTCGACCAGGGCGCCCGCCGCATCCTGGCCATCGCCCCGCGCCTCACCGGCGGCGACGACGACGCGGCGGCGGGCGCGGCGGTGGCGAGTTACGTCCGGCGGCTGGCGCAGCTGGGCGGCGCCAACGTCACCCGCGTGGACCCGTCTCCGGTGCGCGACGCCGGCGGCGGCATCACCGCGCTCCCCGTGGCCGTCATCGGCGAGGCCGACCTGGAGGGGCTGATGAGCTTCCTGCAGATGCTGGAGACCGGCCCCAAGCTGGTGCGGGTGGACGAGCTGAAGATCGAGGCGCAGGACGGGCCGGCCACGGCGGGCGCGTCGTACTCGCCCACGCCCTTCTTCGTGGCGCCGGGCGGCGGGAGCGAGGTGATCCGCTTCAACTTCACCGCCACGGGCTACACCGTCGCCACCGGCCGCCCCGTCCCCGCCGACAGCGCGGAGGCGGCGGGATGAGCGACCTGGAGCGATGGACGCTGCTCTCCCGCGCCGTGCTCGGCGCGCTGGCGGTCTCCGCGGCGCTGGCGGTGGCCGCCGCGGCCGAGTGGCGCGAGGTGCACCCCCTGCCGTCGGCGCCGCCCGCCCGCCCGGTCGCCGCCATGCCCGAGGTACGCGTCCCCGCGCGCGACGCCTCCGACGGCGTGGTGCTCGCCGCGGTGGCGCGCGACCCCTTCCGCGCCGACCGCAAGCGGCCGCCGGGGCGCTACCGCCTCCCCGGCGAGCCGGCGCCGCTCCCCGCGGCCGTCCCCATGGGCCCGCCCCCGCCCCCCGTCTATTCCTACCGCCTGCTGGGCACGGTGGTGCTCGCGGACGGCAGCGGCCTGGCGGCGCTCGCGGGGCCCACGGGCGAGGGGAAGGTGGTGCGGACGGGGCAGCAGATCGACCAGTTCCGCCTGCTGCGGGTGACGCCCGGGAGCGCCATCCTGGCCGGCCACGACACCACCCTCGTCCTGCGCTCGGGAGGCCCGGAGTGAGGCGTACCCTGATCCTGTCGTCCGCCCTGCTCCTGATGGGCTCCCCGCTCCGGGCGCAGACGGCGCCCGCTGGGGTGCAGCGCACCGCCGGCGGCGTGCTGGTGGACTTCCAGAACACCGACATGCGGCTGGCGGTGGCGGCGCTGGCCGAGGCCGCGGGGCTCAACGTGATCTACGGCGACCTGCCGCAGAAGCCGGTGAACCTGCGCACCCCCACCCCGGTGCCGCTCGCACAGGTGCGGACGTACCTGGTCAGCCTGCTGGCGGCGAACGACCTGGAGCTGCACGACGAGGGGGCCGGGCTGCTGCGCATCGTGCCCATCCCCGGGCGGGGCCCGGCGGCGGCGCGGCCGGCGGCGGCGTACGCCGGGGTGCAGGACGGCTCGGTGCGCGTGTTCGTCCACCGCCTGCGCCACGCGCCGGCCGAGGACATGGCGCGCAGCATCGGCGCGCTCTTCGGCATCGGCGACGGTGCGTACGCCGCGCCGGACCGGCAGCAGTCGCTCACCGAGCAGCTCCGGGGGCAGTCGCTGGACGCGAACGGGCAGCCGCGGGCGCCGCGGGCGGCCCAGCCCGGGCTCGCGGCGGGGCTGCAGGGGCCGGTGCAGGTGTTCGCCGACGCGCGCACCAACTCGCTGCTGATCCGCGCCACCCCGGCCGACTACGAGACGCTGCGGCAGGCCATCGAGCAGCTCGACACGCGGCCGCTGCAGGTGCTGATCGAGGTGCTGATCGCCGAGGTGCGGCGCACCAGCCAGTACGGGCTGGGGATCGACGTGCGCGTGCCCAACCAGCGGCTGCCGGGCTCGGACGTCGTGATCGGCGGCGAGCTGGTGGGCGGCAGCGCGGGCGACGTGGCGCTGCGCGTGCTCCGGCTGGGCGGGGTGGACCTGGACGTGGTGCTGCACGCGCTGGCCACGAGCGGCGAGGTGACCATCCTCTCGCGGCCGGTGATCCTGGCGCAGAACAACGAGCCGGCGCGCATCCTGGTGGGCGACCAGCGCCCCTTCATCCAGATCTCCCGCTCGCTGCCCACCGACAACGCGGTGCGCGACCAGGTGATCCAGTACCGCGACGTGGGGACGCAGCTCACCATCCGCCCCACCGTCAATCCCGACGGCTACGTGACGCTGGCGGTGCTGCAGGAGGTGAGCAACGCCACCGCCGAGACGCAGTTCGGCGCGCCCATCATCAGCACGCGCGAGGCCGAGACGCGGCTGCTGGTGCAGGACGGGCACACCGTGGTGATCGGCGGGCTGATCGACCACCAGCGGAACACGAGCAACTCGGGAATCCCGCTGCTGAAGGACATCCCCGTGCTCGGCGGGCTCTTCCGCTCCAGCAGCCGCAGCAAGACGGTGACGGAGCTCTTCCTCTTCCTGGTCCCCCACGTCCTCTACAGCGACGACGACGTGGACGACGCCACCCGCCGCGTCCGCGAGCGCACCGAGCGCCTGGACCGAGCGCTGCCGGACTCCATCCCCCTCTTCTGGAAGGAGCGGCAGGACACCACCGGCGCGCCGCCGCGGGTGCGGGGGACGACGTCGACGGTGCGTGCGCCGGCTGCTCCGCCGGCTCCGGCCCCGGCGCCAGCGCAGCCTCAGCCGTCGCAGCCGACATCGCCGCCGGCGCCGGCGGGGAGTACGCCGGGGCCGGAGTCGGCGGATGCGGGACGATCGCGGAGGGGGAGGTGAGCGTGGTGCGGCCGCGGCAGTCCCCCACCCCCAGCCCCTCCCCCACGAGCGGGGAGGGATGGGGGAGCGGGGAACGGCATTCCACCGCACACCTGCGGCTCGGCGGGTTCACCCTGATCGAGCTGCTGGTGGTGCTGGCGATGCTGGCGATCTCGGCCGCCGTGGCCGTCCCGGCGCTGCGGCCGCCGGCGGAGCGCAGCGCCGGCGCCGCGGCGGACAGCCTTCTCCACGTCCTCGCCCGCGCCCGGGCGGACGCGGCAACGCGGGGCACGCCCGTCCACGTCGCCGTGCGCCTCGGGGATGTCGGCTTC
>DASYJZ010000620.1:0-2404 GCA_035995965.1 Longimicrobium sp.
CGCGCGGCGGCAGCGCGACGGCGGAGAGGAGCCGCCCCAGCGACTCGGCGGTCACCTGGTGGCGCAGCCCCAGCTCGCGCACCCCGTGCTCGGCCAGCTTGGCGGCCAGCCGCTGGACGTGCGGCGAGCGGCGGGCCACGGTCTCGCCGTGCACCGCCAGCCCGCCGGGGGCCACGTCCAGGTGGAGGTCGTCGCCGTGCGCCAGCAGCGCGTCTTCGAGCCGGTGCAGCGCCGCGACCAGGGTGGGGTGCACGACCGGGTAGAACTCGCTCAGGGAGTGCCCCTTGGCGAGGTCGATGACGATCGCGGGGACCGCTTTCGGTCCGCTCATGGCCCGCTCACCGTTTGATGCGCTCGCCCTCGTCCTCGTAGCGGAGGACCCAGGCGGCCAGGGCGCCGGGGCGGATGGTCCGCTCGCGGTGCCAGGGCTCCACGTCCCACTGCGACCCGCCCTCGGGGCCGGGCTCGCCTTCGATGCGCGCCAGCACCGACGCCGCGCGCTCGCGCCAGGCCTCCCAGTTGGCGGGGCGCAGGTCCACCCACCCGCTCCACGCGGTGTCGTCCACCGCCTCGCCGGGCGCGGGCTCCACCGCCACCTTGCGCCCGCGCAGCAGCCGCTCCCCGTCCGCCAGGAGCACGGCGAGGTTGGCGGACAGCAGCCGCGTCCGCAGGTCCGCGTCCGCCCGCAGCAGTTCCTCGGCGGCACGGGCGAAGCCGTCCGCATCCAGCTCCACCACGCGCCCGAGGTGGCCGTGGCAGAGGCGGCGCAGGATCTCGCCTTCGAAGAGCAGCTTGGTGAGCCGCGGCGGGCCCAGCATCTCGAACCCCACGCTGCGCGGCCCCGCAGCCTCCAGCCGGTCCATGTGCTCCAGCGCCGACTGGCGCAGCACCCCGGCGCGGTACGTCGGCCCCGAGGTGGAGGCGTCGAGCGCCGCGACCACGTCGTGCCCCGTGGGGTGGCCCACGATCTCGCGCACGGCGTCGCGAGCGATCTCTTCGGGGGTGATGTACTCCATCAGCCCCAGCGCCGTAAGGGCCTCGAACTCGTAGGCGATGAACAGCCCGTTCTCGCCCGAGTCCACGTACACGCCCTGCATCGGCTCGCCGGTGTCGCGCCAGAGCCGGTCGCGCCCGAAGTCCTTCTTCTGCTCCCGCCGTTCGTGGTAGCCGCTCTCGCCGCGCGGCGGGAAGGCCTCGGCGATCGGCGCCGCCTCCAGGGCGTCCACGCGCGTCACCATGCCGCCGCGCCACTCCACCGGGCCGTTGACGATGCGCTTCCAGGAGATGGCGGCGGTGGGCTTGATCTCCTTGACGGCGGGGGCGTCCGGCGTGCGCGCCATCAGGTAGAGCAGCAGCGTGTGTGCCCCGGCGACGGCGCTCTTCGTCAGCAGCTTGCGCGACGGCGCGCTCTCGGAGTGGGTGAAGGGGATGTTGAGCCCCATCCCCCCCGTGCCCGCCGTGCCGATCTTGAGGTAGACGCGGGTCTTTACGCGCTGCATGGCGTTCAGCGCGATCCACACGTGCTGGATGAGGTTGGGAAGCGTGAGCGAGGTGAGGTGCTTCTCCACCAGCTCCAGGCTCACGCTGCCCCGCGCCGCCTGCTCGCGCAGGTTGGCCGCGCTCTCGAACACGTTCTGGTACGCGAAGCCGGTGGCGGTGTTCACGCAGTCGATCACCACCTCGGGCGCGTGGCGCAGCACCAGGTCGCCGAGCGCGGAGCTGTCCACCGTGTGGTCGCCCCAGGCGCCGAAGAGGTCGTCCACCAGCGCGGCGCGGTTCTCGGCCACGTCGAGCAGGTCGTCGCGGCGCGCGTGCGCCAGCGCCTTCGGCACGAAGAGGTTCCCCCACTCCGCCGCCAGCTCCACCCCGGCCGGGGCGAGCGGGCGGAGCTCGTCGAGCGCGTCGTTCGCCTCGCGCTCCGTGAGCGCCGACACCACCAGCACCCGCGGCCGCAGCGGCAGCAGGTCGCGGGCGATGGCCATCCCCACCAGCCCCGAGCCGCCCAGGATCAGGATGCGAGAGTCGCGGATGTCCAATGTCAGTCCGAAGAATCGTGGAATATGCGAGTGAACCCGCGGCCACAACGGCACGCAGTCCGCCTGCGCGGACACCAACGGCAGTTCCGTGCGACGTCAGCGGCGGCCGCGTGGGGCGCCGCCCTTCCGCGAGGGCGGGCCGCCGCGCTTGGGGCCGCCGGGACCCTTCGGCCCGCCCGAGCCCGGGCCGCGCTTGGGACCGGCGCCACCACCGCGTTTCGGTGGACCCCCCGGTCCCTTCCCCGCACGTGGCCGCGGCGCGTCATCGCCCCCGCGCGGCGACGGGCGGCGCGGAGCGGCGGATTCATCGTCACGTCCGCGACCTCGCGGCGGACCCGCGTCGTCACGGTCGCGCGATGGTGCCGAAG
>DASYJZ010000621.1:0-4228 GCA_035995965.1 Longimicrobium sp.
GAGCTCAGCGGTACGAGGGGTCGAGCGTTCGTGGAAGTACAGGTACTCACCGACGTACGAGGGCCTCACGCACCGCTCCACGATCGGAACCATGGTCGCGTAGTCCGTACAATGTTCGATCCAGGCACCGTCCAATTGCAGCACCTCGTCCGGCAGCGCATCGAACAGCCGCTTCCGGAAGGCGCGCAGGTGGATCCAGACATCGCCTCCCCATTGTTCGCGGGGAGCCTTGAAGTCGGGGTGATAGAGCTTGTAGGGCTTGTCCGGGCGGAACATGGCGGCGAGCACCACATCTGCGCCGTCCCGGTGAGCCTCTCGCAACCGTCGCACCGCGGAGCGGTCCATCAGCGCGTCGTCTAGATCCAGGATCGCCACCAGGGTGTCGGGGTCGCGGCAGACGTCCCGGATACCCAGGCGGAAGTTCGGGACCCTGCCCCAGTGGGCCTCGTGCCGGATGAGCGTGGTGCGCTCGCGCAGCGGCGCGAACAGGTGATGCAGAAGTGGGCCCGTGTCGGGGTGCGTTGAGGCGTCGTCGATCACCACCACGCCGAAATCGCGGTCGTCCTGAATGGCCAGGCTCGCCACGCAGCGGCGGACCCGCTCCACCGGTGTGTCACGTCCTTTGACCAAGAACACCACGCTCTCATTTCGCGCAGAGTAGCCCCAGTCCTCCTCACGCCCTGCCAGGTCCCATTGCCCGTACTGGACCTCCGGGAGCCGCGCCTGTCCAACCAGGTCGCGCACGCGCGCCATCACCGCCGCGTGCCGCTTCCACTCGTTGGAAGGGTGAACATAGAACGTGCGTGGATCGCCGCCCCGAAGCGTACGAAGCCCGTGCTGCCACTGGTACTGCTGGAGCGACCGGTACCAGGACATCTCCAGCTTCCCATCGAGCACCTGGTTGGGGAGAGGTCGGCGCGCCATCAACCGCGTGAGGTCCAGCAGGCCGCAACGGACCTCAGGGACGTAATCACCGGGCGGCGCATCGTAGGGTCGGAGCCCTGCATCGGGAGGATGCGGGATGTTGAAGGCGATGCCCAGCACGTCTTCCGGTGAAGCGACCGCGAGCATCTCGCCGAGAAAGTCGTGTGCAAGGTCCCGCCGGCCGATCAGCACGTCGACGTCGCACTGCAGGACATGACGCGTGCGCACCTGCTCCAATCCCCAGAGCTGCGGCGATATCGGCACCCCGCCGCTGGAATGCGTCGCAGCGCAGCCGAGGCCGAACCAGCGGGCGTTGACCTCCGCGACCTCGCCGGGGTCATCGGGGGCGACCAGTACCCGGTCGACGAGCCCGTCCCGCAGTGCGGAGTCCGCAGCCGCGCGGAGCGCTGCGTAATCGCCCTCGGCGTGCGCGCGGAGGAAAGGCCCCCGAAACGGGTCGATCAGCAGCACCCGCTCCGCGAACGGGCGGGGCCACTCCAGGTGGCTCACAAGGTGGAGGAGTTGCCGGGAGAGGCTGTCCGCGTCCATCGCGCACGCCTTCACCAGGAGCGTGACGTCCGCCGCCGGCAGCCTTGCCGGCACCTCCGGCACGCGCGCCGCCGACCACTGGCGCTGCGCATGCTGCGTGAGCAGATCCCGGTAGAACTCGTCGAACCCGTCGAGCGCCGCCAGCCCGGCTTCGGTTCGCAGCCCCGTCCGTTGCGCCTGCAGCCGTTCGTCGGACCATGCGAGGGCGCTGATCGCGTACAGGCGGGCGGCCGCATCCCGGAACACCTCGACGGCCATGGGGACGATCCAGCGCCCAATGTCCACAAAGGTCAGACCGCCGCCCGGGCGGCGGCGGAAGTTCGACCGTTTGATGTTGGCGCAGACGAGCCGCTTCTCCAGGCAGAACAGCAGGAACTCCCGTGCTTCATCGTGGCTGATCCACTCGACCGGCTCCGTGGGGAACCATGCGTAGCGGAGGAGCCAGGTACCGTCATAGTGCCACGCGGGCTCCGGCAGGTGCGGCATGACCCCGCGGAGCGTCCGCCGCAGCCACGCAACCTTCTCATCATCCAGCACACCAGGGTGGAAGCGCTTCTCGACGAGCTCTCCAACCCTCCGTACTACCCCCTCCTGACCTGCACCTAAAAGCATGCGGCCTCCTGTCCGCACGCGATTCCGGCCCATCGGCGGGCCGCATGGTGGAGCGCCCGCCGAGACCGCAGGTAATCGTCCGTGCGTTGTCGCGCGCGGGTGACGCACCCGCCCAGCGTATAGTCGCAGTAGAAGGGCGACGGCAGGATTGCGCCGGCGTGCGGGTGGTTGAGCAGCAGGTCGGCCACCAGCCAGTGATCCTCCGCGCTGGCGACGTCGGGGTAACGGAGCCCGCTGCCCCGGGCGAGCACGAGGTTACACGAGCACAGTTCGTTCTCGGCGTTCCCCTCCGCCATCCGCCCCAGCAGGTCCACGACGTATCCGGGCTCTCGGAGCCGTTCGGATGCCGCGTTGGTGCGTCTCAGGAGGGCACCGTCACGTCGCAGTCGGTTGCCCCCGACGACGTAGGTAGCGCCGCGGCCTTCCGCGAGGGCGCAGGCGGCGGCGAGAGAGCAGGGATCCGTGAACCGGTCGTCGGCATCCAGGCGGGCCGCCCAGCGGGCGCGGGGGAAGAGCTCGTCGGTCAGGTCGAGAATCCGGTTTCGTGTCCGGGCCGCCGTGCCACAGTCCGAGCGAACGACGGCCACGCCCGGGTGCTCCAGCCAGGGGGAGGCCATGGCCGCCCAGTCGTCCGTGGACGCATCATCGAGAATCAAAATGCCGATCCGCCGGGCGCAGCGCTGCGCCAGGATGCTGGCGAGGCACGCCGGCAATGCATCCCCCTGGTTGTGCAGCGCCACTCCGACGACGATCTCCGCCTCCCAGGCCTCGGCGCGGGCAGCGAACGCGCGTACGGGAGTGCCATCCACGAGCGCCTCGCGGACAAAACCGAATCCGGGTTCGTCATGGAGTTCCTCGTTCCCGGAGCCACCGAGCTGGTGGGCGATGATATTCACGAGGGAGCGCGCCGCCGCCGCTCATGCCACTCGGCGTAAAGGCGCTTCCAGGCAGGAGAGATCTTCTCCTCCTCCAGCGGCGGCCGGAGGTTCTTGGGCACGTAGTGGCCGTCGCGAAAACGCCCGCAGAGGCGGCAGAGCTTTCGGAGCGCCTCCTCCATGTCGTCGGCGTCGCCGGGAAGCCCGGTTCGTCCGAGCCCGTTCCCGGTGATCCGATCGATCCCTCCGGCCACCGCGCACGGATAGTAGCCCAGTGGCGTCAGCCCCATCCCGCAGTCACGGATGATGGCGCAGCCGTTCGAGAAGTCGGCGTGGCGAAAACCCGCGTCGTCGACCGGCGCCAGGTTGAAGGGGCCGAAGGATGGCTGGACGGGCCCGATCTTCTTGGAGTTCTCCACCCACAGGTCCTTCGGCAACTGTTGAAGCTGGGCCTGCACCTTGGGACCGTGGCCGTTGGTGACCACCTCCACCACACATTCGGGGTGCCACGCCCGGTAGCGCCGCAGCTCCTCGATGATCGGGAGGAACTCCGGATGCAGGGTCGGCTCGCCCCCCAGCACCCGGATACGGCTCCACCGCTTCCGACGGGCGATGGACTCCTCGACGAACTGCCGCACCTGCTCCACAGGCATGTGCAGCGCCTCCCGCGCCTGCCGAACGGATCGATTGCAGTTCAGGCAGTGCAGGTTGCAGAGGTAGGTGATGTCGATCTCGATCCGGTCGCGGCTGCGCCGGTATTGCCGGCCCAGCAGGCGGGTCGCCAGGCGGGAGATCCGCAGCTTCCGCCACCCGGCGCGGAGCGCGTACCAGGCCCTTCCCAGCCGAACCCAGCGCGCCGGGAACGACGAAGCGCGGCCGAAGCTGTTCCTGTGTTCACGGGGCAAGGTCACCATGCGGGCGGGTGTGTGGGGGCACGTCGTGGCCAGGGAAAACGATCTCATCCGGGAGCACGCCGAAGCAACGGTCGGCCCGCTGAAAGAACCCGGCTGCTTCCTCGCTGGTCATCCGCTGGCCGTAGATCCGCCAGAACCAGCGCAGTCCTGAAAGCTTCGCGGGAGACCGGGGCGTGGAGAGGGTGGGGCGGTCCGAGCCGACATGCCAGCTCGATGTCCACTCCTCCGTATAGGACACCCGCACGCCGGTGCTCTGGAGGATACGGAATGCGAGGTCCCGATCATTCAGGCTGGCCAGCCCGTCCCGGAAGCCGCGGACCGCGGCGAGCAGGCGCATCGACGCGAACGTGTTCG
>DASYJZ010000622.1:0-6951 GCA_035995965.1 Longimicrobium sp.
GCGGCGGGCGGAGTTCACCCGCAGCTCGCAGCGGACGCCGCGCACGCCCTCCACGTCCCAGGCGTCGTCGGTGGCGTAGCGCACCTCGTCGTGGTCGGGAAGCTCGCCGCGAAGGGCGACCACGCCGTCGCGCACCTCCACCGCGATCGCCTCGGCGTCGACCCACGTGTCGTAGAAGAGCGCCTCTTCCACGTCGTGCTTCAACTCCTCGTCGGGGCGGCGGCGCTGCTCCAGGCGGCGGTGGTACGGGCCCAGGCCGTAGCGCGCCGGGCCGTTCATCGTCTGCTCGGTCCAGGGGGCGCCTTCGCCCCGGCGGCCCACGTCCGCCTCGCCGCCACCGAGGCCGTGCGGCGGACGGAAGTCGCCGTCGTAGCGGCCGCCGGCGCGCCGCTGCCACTCCGGCCCGAAGCCGCCGGGGGTGTACGCCTCGCGCGCCGCCGCCTCCCGGTTGTACTCCGCGCCGCGCCCGTATCCGCCGTCGTACCGCGCCATCGTCCGCCTCCCGCATCGCCGTGTCGCCGCGGCGCGGCCGCGGAGACGCGGCGCGCCGGAAGGTCACCCGGCGCGCAACAAGCGTTCCAGCCAGGGCTCGACTTCGACGGGCGGCGGGCCCGGCGGGAGCGCCCGGCCGTGGGCCTGGTGCAGCACGCGCGCGAGCCGGTCCGGGCGGTCGGTCACGATCCCATCCACCCCCCACTCCAGCAGGCGCCGCAGGTCGGCCTCCTCGTCGATCGTCCAGACGTGCACGGCAGCGTTGCGCGCGTGCAGCTCGGCCACCATGCGGCGGTCCAGGATCCGACGGCCGCCGTGGATCTCGGGGATCTGGAAGGCGTCCACCGTGGGCGTCCAGAGCCGCGCCGCGCGCGCCAGGTGCAGGCCGTAGAAGGCGAGCATGTCCTGCTTGCCGGCGCTCACCGGCCCGGGATAGTCGCGGAAGCGCGAACGGTCGTTGCGGTCGCCCGCGGCGATCAGCACGCGGTGCACGGCGTGGAGGTCGTGCACGGTGTCCCACACCGCCTGCTGGGCGCGCCCGTCCTTGATCTCCACGTTCACCCGCGCGTGCGGGAACTCCGTCAGCACCTCGCGCAGCGTGGAGAGCGCCACCCCCTTTCCGCGCAGCGGGAAGCTCGTGCCGCCGTCGGGGGTGAAGCGGTGCGCCGCGTCGAGTTGCTTGAGCTCCGCCACCGTGAACGACGCGACCGGTCCGGAGCCGTCGGTGGTGCGGTCGACGGTGGGGTCGTGGATCACCAGCGCGTCGCCGTCGCGCGTGGGCTGCACGTCGATCTCGAGCAGGTCGGCGCGCCACCACGCGAGGGCGCGGCGGTAGGCGTAGGCGGTGTTCTCGGGCGCGAGCCTGGACCCGCCGCGGTGCGCGATCAGCAACGGCGCGCCGGCCAGGTAGCGGTGCCCCGGGCGAGACTCGCCGCGGCGGAAGATGCGGGAGAGGGGCACGATGTTGGGGGGATCAGGCGCGGGCCAGGAGCTCCTGCTCGGCGGAGCCCAGGCGGTACAGCCGGCAGATGACCAGGTCGATGAGCTGGCGCGCCATCAGCCGCGCCCACACCACCTTCTGCGAGTCGCAGCCGTTCTCCAGGTCCACCGTGGCCTCGGAGTAGCGCTCGCCCAGGAAGGTGAGGATCTCCTCCACCGCGTCGGGGTGCGGGCTGGCGGGGGCGCTGGAGTCCGCCGCCACGCGGTCCACCAGCAGCCCGTCCACGTAGGCGAGGAACGCGGGGAACACCATCTCCGTGAGATGGCCCCCGGTGATCGCCTCCTCGTCGGTGAGCTCCTCCCAGACCAGCTCGTTCCAGTACAGCTCCTCGCCCTCGCGGCGGAGGTAGGAGAGGCGGTCGGGCGAGAGCGGCCCGGCGGAGTTTCCGACGCGGGTGGGCGTGCGGCCCAGCAGCCCGAAGATGCGGGTCCGGCGCTGTTCCACGAACGCCTGCGCGGCGGCGGGGTCGGCGGTGTTTCGGGTCGTCAACGGACCTGCTCGATCGGGTCTTGCCGGGAGCGGTGTCGGGCTGGGAGGGGGAGAACTTAGGCCGCTGCCGGAGCGCCCGCAACCGCCCCCGGGAGGGCTCGGCGCCGGTTGCGGGCGAAGCTGAACGGAGCCGGAAAACACTTGGGATCAGATGAATTTGGCCGTGCCGCCCGATGGCGTCGCTAGCGGCGGTCGCTCACCCGCTCGGGGGCGAGGCGCCAGCGCATCCGCCCCGCCCAGCCGTAGCGGGTGCAGGTGCGCACCGCGCTCGTCAGCACCCATGGCGCCGCCATCACGACCATCAGCACGACGAACCCGATCCACAGCATCCGCGTTCCCTCTTCGTGGCGGAGCGGCGGCGACGTGCAACACCCGTTCCGGCGCCGCACGCACGCTCCTTGCTGCGGAGCACGGGCCCGTCCGGCGACGGCAGACGAGACCGAACCGGTTGCGCTGGAACGGGTTGCGGGAGATTGCACCCACAAGCGAGGGAGGGATGATGGCGGATCGGAGCGACGAACCCGGCCTGGACCGGGAGGAGATGGAGGCAGCGGACCCGCTCGGCGAGGGGGAGTTCGCGGAGCGCGGCTTCGAGGACGCCCCCGGCGGCGGGCCGGACCTCACCGCGCCGGAGATGGAGGGCGAGCTGGAGCGCCGTCCCGGCGGTGGCGGGCAGAAGGTGGCCGGCGTCCCCGCCGCGCGCCAGCACGAGCCGAACACCGGCAGCGAGCAGCGCCCCGACACCACCATGGGCGTGATCAAGGAGCGCGGCGGCGACGGCAAGGGCGACCCCGCCGTCGGCGGCACGCGCCCCGACTGAATCGAACGCGATCGGCGCGGGAGTGCGTACCCGTTCGCGGACGCACTCCCGCCCGCGCATCGCCGCTCAGCCGTGGCCGAGTCCGCGCAGGCGGACTTCGTGCCGTTCCAGCGGCGGGTTTCCAACCCGTCGGCGTTTCCAACCCGTCGGCGTTTCCAACCCGGTCGGCTCGTCCAACCCGAGGGCCCGCCTTGCGCAAACGACCGTTCAACATCGACGCGGTGATACGGCTCGTCCGCAAGGCGGTGCGGCCCTACCCGCGCGCGGCGCTGTTCGAGCTGCGCGACGAGGGGTTCTCCAGCGCGTTCGAGCAGCTCGCCGCCTGCATGATCTCCATCCGCACGCGCGACGAGGTGACGCTCCCCACCGCCCGCCGCCTGTTCGAGCGCGCGCGGACCCCGGCCCAGGTGGCGGCGCTCACGGTCGCCGAGTTGGACGCGCTGATCGGCACCTGCGCCTTCCACGAGGCGAAGGCGCGGCAGATCCACGCGATCGCGCGCCGCTGCGTGGACGAGCACGGGGGTGAGCTGCCCTGCGACGAGGCGGTGATGCTCGGCTTCGGCGGCGTGGGCCCGAAGTGCGCCAACCTGGTGCTGGGGATCGCCTGCGGCGCGCCGCGGATCGGCGTGGACGTGCACGTGCACCGCGTCACCAACCGCTGGGGCTACGTCGCCGCGCCCAGTCCCGAGGCGACCATGCGGGCGCTGGAGGCGGTGCTCCCGCGCAAGTACCACGTGGAGATCAACGAGCTGCTGGTCCCCTTCGGCAAACACGTCTGCACCGGCCGTCTGCCGCGCTGCTCCACCTGCCCCGTCCTCGACTACTGCCGCCAGATCGGCGTCACCGAGCACCGCTGAAAAGACAGGTCTCTCTACCGTGAGATTCTGTTACTGGGCCGGACGCCGCGCCGAGTCCGGCGCGGCGGCCCGGCGCTGGGCGGCCTCGCGGCGGAGGATGACGCGGCTCAGGCGGGCGTGCGGCACGGGCCAGCGCGGCGCGCGCCATCCGCCGCGCTCGAGGGCCGAGGGACCGCCCCGCTCCGGCCGCAGCGCCGCGCGGTAGGGCGCGAAGTTGGAGCCGGGGTTCCAGAGGATCCACCCCTTCAGCCCCGCGTCGTAGGTCGCCTGGATCTGGGCGCGGAGGCGCGCGACGTCGTAGGTGATGCCGTCGTGCAGGTAGTCCGCGGTGAACGCCTGCAGCCAGGGCTCGATCGTGGCCGTCCGCGTCCCCGGAGCGCGCAGATAGCCGGCGCGGACCACCCCGTCTTCCAGCGCGATGCGCACCACCTCGTAGGGGTTCGCGTCGGGGAGGCGGAAGCCGTAGTAGCCCGCGCGGTAGTGCGACGGGTAGACCATGGGGTGCACGTGGTCGGCGGCGCGGACCACCTCTTCCCAGAGCTGGCCGATCCCCATGTCGTCCTCCACGTTCGTCATCACCCCGAAGATGTCGGCCGAGACGGGGACGCGGTAGCGGGCGAGTTGCGCGCGGGAGTAGAGGATGAAGTCGCGGATGTTGTCGGCGCGCGTCTTTCCGTTCGCGCCGGGGAAGACCATCCCCGCGCGGACCGCGGGCGTCACGTCGGGGAAGCGGACGTAGTCCCACTGCACCTCGTGGAACCCCATGTCCAGCGCCTCGCGCGCGATGGCAACGTTGTAGTCCCAGACGCGGCGGTCGTAGGGGTTCACCCACGGCTTGCCCATCCCGTCGTGCCACACGCCACCGGAGGCGGCGCGGATGGCGAGCTCCGGCTTCTTCTCCGCCAGCATGCGGTCCTTGAACACCACGATGCGCGCGATGGGGTAGATGCGGTGCGCGCGCAGGGTGTCGAGGAGCGCCGGGAGCCACTTCGACCCGGGCCGCTGGTCCGCCCCGATCTCCTTCGCCAGCGCGATGCCGGTGGAGTCGTGCGTCAGGAAGGTGTCGGACTCCTTGACGTCGATCACGAAGGCGTTGACCTCGGTGGTGTCGGCGATGGCGATCAGGTCGCGCATCCGCGAGCGCGACCCCGCCGCCCACGCGTTCACGTACAGCGCGCGCAGCGAGTCCGGCCGGGGGATGCGCGGCGGCGCGGCGGGCGCGGCGGAGTCCCGGGGGACTGCGCTGTCGGGGGATGGCGCCGACGCGCGCTTCCCGCCCCCGGCGCCCGCCGACTCGCTCGCCGCGTCCGCTCCCCCGCATGCGGCCGCCAGCAGCAGCCCGGCCATCGACAGCGCCGTCCATCCCCTGACTTCGATCATCCGCCTTCGCTCCCGTCACCGGTTCGCCCTGACCCCCGGAGCACAGGATACGTCCGGTTGCCGGCAGACGCACCCCGCACCGGGAAAGTCGCCGCGCATCTCAGCGTCTCTGCCTGATGATGAGGCGCTTTACGGAAGCGGGCCCGGGAAGAATCCCGGACCCGCCGCGAAGCCGATCTGCACCCGCCGCCCCGCGGGAAAGGTCACTTCGGCGCCAGCAGCACGCCCCACATGAAGTCGAACTGCAACGACCCGTTCAGCGCCGCGGGGATCGGCGCGCCGGTCGGGTTATAGGGGAGCATCGCCGTCGCGGCGGACGTCGGCTGGCCGTTGGACCCGAAGGATGCGTAAACGTGGCAGCCGATGCACGACGAGGCGGCGACGGTCCCGTTGCCCACGATCCGTTCGATCACCGAGTTGCCCAGCACGTAGGGCGTGCCGTCGGGGGCGGCGTAGTCCACCATCGTGGACTTCAGACAGTAGCTCTGCCACACCGCCGACAGGCGCGCATTGGCCATCAGGGCCCGCAGCGGCGCGGTCTTGCGGCAGGCGCCGTATTGCGTGTTGACTGCCCTCCGGTTCGGGAACACGGTCGGGTTCGCCGCGCCGAAGCTGTCGAAGCAGCCGATCTGGTCGCAGCGGCCAGGATTCATCTGGTGCTCGAACGTTCCCCAGACCCAGTTCGCATTCTGCCGGCTGCTCACGTGCAGCGAGAGGAGGGCATATTCGACGGAATCGGAGACGTTCGTGTAGTACAGCCGTTCGATGTTGGCGACGCTGCCCAGCGTGGGGATCCATTGCAGCAGCGCCCGCACCGGGATCCAGTCGCCCTTGACGGAGATGGCCGTGGTCGGCATCGCGACCTTGAAGTTCCGCGCGAAGGCGGCGGCCAGCCCCGTTTGCGTATTGAGGTGGTTGCTGACGATGTAGTCGAATTGGGGGCGATTTCGCTTCACCTCCTCGGCGATGCAGGGCGTCGGCGTGCCGGTGGTGGGGAACCCGCCGACCGCGGCGTTGAGGGTGCTCGAGACGCAAGGGACGTCGATGGGGACGTGGGAGGGCATCGACATCGCGCCGAGCACGCTCCGTTGAAACTCCTTCGGCGCGTCCGGGCTGGGCCAGTGAGGCGTGGTCGAGAAAACATCGTTGTCGGTGGCCCAGGTCTCGAACACCACCCTCGAAGACCGCGTCCCGGAGACCGGCGCCGCGAACTGGGTGAGCAGCCGCCAGATGAATTCGTCCGAGTTCTGGGTCGTCGAGTCCACGGCTCCTGCCCTCGCCGGAACCGCGACCGCGACCGTGGCCCTTCCCTGGTCCTCATTCGCCTTCGCCGCCGAGCAGCCGGCGAGTGCCCCGGCGGCGATGATGGTCATCATTCCGGCCGCCGAGAAAGCGGATCTGGTCATGGCATTCTCCTCAGGTGGGTTGCGTAGACAACGGTGAGGTGGGGGCGAGGACTATTGTTCGACTGCCTGGACCGTCATGCCCAGAGGCCTGCATCGCGCTTCGGCGGGCGGGCACACCGAGCACAGCCAACAGGTTTTCGTAGCAGTGGGAAGCGAGATCGGGACTCTGCGAAAAGTGAACTTTTCTCGCGGACGAAGACATTGAAGAGGGACGTGACGCCGGCGGGCACGCCAGGAAAGACACCCTGGGAGGTCAGGAACGATATGCGGGCGCGACCTTATAAGTCAATAAAAAAGGGTGCGGGGCCGTGGGTGTCTCGGTCGCCACCCGGGACGAAGCGCGAGATGGTGCATCTCGCGGAGTCACGTGCTGCCGCGGTGACAGATCCTTCGGCCTGCAAGCCATCCCGCAGTCGATACGTGCAGCGTGGCCGGCCTCAGGATGACATCATCGCACCTGGCGTTGGCACTTGGCACTTGGCACTTGGCACTTGGCACTTGGCACTT
>DASYJZ010000623.1:0-1601 GCA_035995965.1 Longimicrobium sp.
GCGCAGGGGGCGCCGGTGATCCCCATCTCCAGCCGGCTGCGGAGCGGGCGGCTGCTGAAGCCGGCGGGGGTGGACGGGCGCATCCCCGAGCTGGTGCGCTTCTGCGTGGAGCACGGCGTGCTCGCGCCCTCCGCCGGCAACCGCCAGCCGTGGCGCTTCAACTGGGACGGCGAGCGGCTCTGGGTGCTGCACGACCGCGCTCGCTCGGCCTCGCTGCTCGACCCCGCGCACCGCGCGGCGCACCTGGCGCTCGGCGCGGCGGTGGAGAACATCGCCATCGCGGCCGCGCACCGCGGCGTGCGGCTGCGCATGGAGCCCTTCCCGCGCCCGCGCGACCTCTCCGTGGCCGCCGCGCTCAGCTTCGAACCCGACGGCGCGGGGCTGGAGGACGATGCCGCGCTCTTCCCCTTTCTGGCGCAGCGCGCGACCAATCGCCGCGCCGGCAAGCGCGGGGCACTGAGCGGCACCGCCGCCACCGCGCTGGCCGACGCCGCGCGGATGCGGGGCGCGCGTCTGGACCTGGTCGCCGGGCGCGAGGCGCTGGCGGAGCTCGGCGCGGTCACGGGTGCGGGCGAGCGCATCCGCCACCTCACGCGCGAGCTGCACAGCGAGATGGTGGACGAGCTGCGCTGGTCCGGCGACGAGGCGCGCGGCGCGGGCGACGGCATCCCCGTGGAGGCGCTGGAGCTCACCGCGCCGCAGCGGGCGGCGCTCGGGCTGGCGGCGCGGGCGGAGGTGGCGGCCACGCTGCGCGACCTGGGCGGCGGGCGCGCGTTCCAGGAGCTGGCGGCGCGGGCCGTGGTGCGCTCCTCGGCGGTGGGGCTGGTGACGGTGGGCGGGGTGTCGCCCGGCTGCGCGCTGCGCGGCGGCCGCGCGGTGGAGCGCCTCTGGCTCGAGGCGACGCGGCTGGGTCTCGCGCTGCAACCGGTGACCGCGCTGGTCTACCTCTTCGAGATGCTGGACGGGAGCGCGGCGACCATCTTCTCCGGCCGCGAGCGCGACGAGCTGCGCGGCCTGCGCGCCCGGTTCGACACGCTCTTCGCCGCGGCGAACGGCGGCACGCGGCTCATGCTCTTCCGCGTGGCCGCCGCGGCGGCGCCGAGCGCCCGCTCCCCGCGGCGGCCGCTGGAGGCGGTGCTCACCTGGGGGCGGCCGGCGCTGGCCGCCTGAGAGCACCCAACGCGGCGGCTCTGGAGCGGCCGACCGGAAGGGGGGATTTCAGCGCAGGACGGGAGGTGTCATTGGCGGGCGGGGCGCATCGCGCGTCCCGCCCGCCGCGCGTGTTCCCACGGTGGCGCGTCGAGTGCGCAAGCCGTTGTCGCGCCGTGGTTTTCCGCTATTCGAGAAGCCTTGACGCTTCTCGCCCGGCACCGCATCCTTGGAGGAAACCGAGCAGCCCGAACGAAAGCGGAAGACCATGACCACCCTGGCGCATCCCAGGACCGATGGCTTCGGACTACCCGGCGGGCCGCGCACGGATGGCCGGGTCCTGCTCGAGCGCGCCGTCGCCGAAGCGCCGAGCCACGTGCCGCCGCCGGCCGGATGGCTGCGCCGCCTCCTGCCGCGCGACCGCTCCGCCGCCGCGCTGATCCGCCGCTACC
>DASYJZ010000624.1:0-1825 GCA_035995965.1 Longimicrobium sp.
TCGGGGCGCGAAGCCGGAGCGCGAACCGGCATCCGGGGCGGAGCCGTCCTCCACATCAGCTCAACGTCTGCCTCGGTGAGCCCGTACGCGTCGTTCACGATCGCGGCGAGGCGCTCCTCGAGCCTTCCGGCCTCGTTCGTCATCTCCCGGATCCGCGGCGCACGTTCGCAGTATGCCTCCTTGAGCCTGCCCAGTGCGTCGGGGGTCAGCCCCGGCGCGCCGCGCGGGCGGCGGCGCTTCACCTCGGTGATGAAGTCGTCCAGCTTCAGCGTGGCGAACTCTTCCAGCTTCTGCCCCGGGGTGTCGACATTGAACTCCGTCTGGAGCCATGCGAAGAGCTGTTGCTGAGCCTCACGTGTTTCCTTCGCAAGCAAGGTCAACCGACGCACTGGATCCGCCGCGCGCCGACGCACCGCTTCGGGAGCGGTGGCGATTGGGAGGTCTTCCATCCGGAAGGCGACCGGACTCAGGGCCTCGTCCTTCATGTGCGGGAGGTATCGCCAGTTGTGCCACCACATCAGGGGCGAATTGAGCACTGCCAAGAGGTACATATCCTCTGTGGGCAGGAAGAAGACTTTGTTGTTGCAGAACCGCCCATCGTAGTCAAGCACATAGGACGAGTGGAACTGGATTTCCTGGTACATGATCTTGGGCTGCTCGAAGGCCTCGTAGTAGGCGCAGCTGCGCAGCTCCCACCAGTACTGGCCCTGATCGCTGCGCTTCCGGAGCTGCGTCTCCAGCGGCTTCAGATGTTCGTACAGCGCCGGGTAGGCGCGGTTGAACAGCTGCTCCGCTTTCCTCTCCGGCGCCCCCGTCCATGGCCACGCGTGGTTCTCGCTGCTGCGCAGCAGGATCATCCACAGTCCCGCCCAGACCGCCGACCACCGCTCGATATCCTGTCCGCGCAGGAAGGGCCGCAGGAGCTCCGCGCTCCCCGGGTCCTGCTGCACCAGGCGATCCCGACTCTCGCCGTCGATCAGGAACGCCTCGTTGAACCCGGTCTTGATCCCGTAGAGCGGCGGCGCGCCCGTATACTGGCGCAAGGGAGCTCCGGCGGAACGGATCTTCTCCATCAGCCGCTGCACGTCCGGCGGTTCCAGGCTCCACGGCGCAGAGGTGAAGCGTGCGTCGGGCACGCGGTACCCGTGCTTGCGAACGTGGTCGCCCAGCTCTGCCGCACCCAGCGCCTCGCGCGGAACCTCGCAGACGAGCGCACCCGGCCCGCTGTCCGCATCGCCTTCCTCCTCGCCGCGCTTGCGGAGCAGCACGATGCAGGGGAACACGTCCGCGTCGGGAAACACCGGCGCGTGGCCGAAGTCCACGATCCGCTCCACCCGCGCGGCGCGGCTGGCGTAGCCCCGCAGCCCCTCGCCGTATCCCGCCCGCAGCCACTTGTTGGTCACGATGTACGACAGGCGCCCACCGCCGCGCAGCAGCGTTATCCCCTTCTGGTAGAAGTAGACGTAGAGGTCGGCCGCACCGTCGTGCACGGTCGCATACTCCGCGGCGAGGTACGGCTTGATCGCGCCCACCTGCTCCTGGCGCACGTAGGGAGGATTGCCGATCACCGCGTCGAAGCCGGGGTCGTCCTTCCACCGCGCGTACTGCAGGTCGTAGAAGACCTCTGGGAACTCCAGGTCCCAGTGGAAGAAGTGGTGCTCGGACGAGAGCGCGCGGGCACGCTCCAGCGCCGCCCGCTGCTCCTTGCCGAACGGGTTCTTCCCTCCCGCGCCCACCTCTCGCACCCCGTCGCCGTGGTCGATCACCAGCCCGTGGGCCGCCCGGTTACCCATCAGGCGGCTGGTCCACGCGTCCAGCAGCGCCC
>DASYJZ010000625.1:0-2348 GCA_035995965.1 Longimicrobium sp.
CAGCCGCATCGTCAGCAAGTCCATCAGCCGCGGCACCGGCCGCAGCTCGTACCGCGGGCTGCTGCAGGTGAACCCGGGCGCGAAGTACGCCCGCAGCAACGTGGAGTGCGACGCCCTGCTGCTCGACGAGCAGGCGCGGACCGACACCTACCCGTACATCGAGATCCAGGACGAGTACGCGCAGATCGGCCACGAGGCCACGGTCAGCAAGATCGGCGACGAGCAGCTCTTCTACCTGATGAGCCGCGGCCTGTCGGAGGACGCCGCCGCGACCATGGTGGTGCGCGGCTTCATCGAGCCGATCGCCAAGGAGCTCCCGCTGGAGTACGCGGTGGAGCTGAATCGGTTGATCGAGATGGAGATGGAAGGGTCAGTAGGATAAACGGCGGTGCTAAGTGCTGAGTGCCAAGTGCTGAACAGCTCGCACTCCAGCACTTGGCACTTAGCACTTAGCACTTCTGCTCCTGAACTTTGGATTGAACGTGACTGATATTACGACCGCGGCCCCGCAGGCGTCCGTTGGAGTTTTCACCCGCGACCAGGTCGAGATCCTGGCGGCGGGGAAGCTGGAGCCGCAGTGGCTGCACGACCGCCGCGCGGCCGCCTGGGAGGCGTTCGCCGACGCGCCCATGCCCTCGCGCGCGGAAGAGGACTGGCGCTACTCCTGGCAGCGCTTCGGCAAGGTGGTGGACTTCGACGCCTACGCCTTCCCGGTCGACCGCGCCCCCGCCGCCTCGATCGACGCGCTGCCGCCCGGGCTGCGCGCGGTGATCGAGGAGAGCGGCGAGACCTCGGCGCGGCTGGCGCAGGTGGACAGTTCCGTGGTCTGGCGCGAGCTGCCGGACGAGCTCAAGGCGCAGGGGGTGGTGTTCACCTCGCTCGAGGCCGCGGTGCGCGAGCACCCCGAGCTGGTGCAGAAGTACCTCGGCACCGCCGTCACCCCCGAGGCGGGGAAGTTCGCGGCGCTCAACTCGGCGTTCTGGACCGGCGGCGTGTTCATCCACGTGCCGAAGAACGTGCGCGTGGAGGTGCCGCTGCGCGCCTACCGCTGGATTGGCGACGCGGGGACGGCGGTGTTCGGCCGCACCCTGGTGGTGGCCGAGGCCGGGTCGCAGGTGTCGGTGGTCGACGAGCTCGCCTCGGGCGACTTCGGGCGCACCGCGCTGCACGCCGGCGCCGCCGAGATCTTCGCCGACGAGGGCGCCACGGTGGTCTACACCTCGGCGCAGCGCTTCGGGCGCGGCGTGGTGCACCTGCAGACCGACCGGCTGGTCGCCGGGCGCGACGCCAAGATCACCATGCTCTACAGCACCCTGGGCGCCGACTTCGCCCGCGTGGACGCCCAGTGCGCCATGCGCGCGCCGGGGAGCCACGTGGACGTGCTGGGCATCTACATCGGCCAGGGCGACCAGCACTTCGACCACGAGACGCTGCAGGACCACTCGGCCCCGCACGCCAGCAGCAACCTGCTCTTCAAGGGCGCCATCGACGACGAGGCGCGCTCGGTGTTCCGCGGGCTGATCCGCGTGCACCCCAACGCGCAGCGCACCGACGCCTACCAGACCAACCGCAACCTGGTCCTCTCCGCCAAGGCGCGCGCGGACTCGCTGCCGAACCTGGAGATCCAGGCGGACGACGTGCGCTGCTCGCACGCGGCCACGGTGGGGCAGCTCGACCAGGAGGAGATCTTCTACCTGCTGAGCCGCGGCATCCCCCAGGGCGAGGCGGTGCGGCTGGTGGTGTTCGGCTTCTTCGCCGAGGTGCTGGACCAGCTCCCGCTGGAGGGCGTGAGGGGCGAGCTGCTGCGCGCGGTGGAGCGGAAGCTGGCGCGGCGCGGCTGAGCCGCCCATGCCCTTCGTGAAGGCCGCCCTGCTCTCCGAGCTCCCGGAGGGCGGGGCGCTGGGCGTGGAAGCGGGCGGCGTGCGGATCGCGCTGGCGGCGGTGGACGGCGAGGTGTACGCCTTCGCCGACACCTGCTCCCACCGCGAGTTCCCGCTCTCGCTGGGCGAGGTGGACGCGGCCACCTGCACCATCACCTGCGAGTGGCACGGCGCCGCCTTCGACCTGCGGACCGGCGCCCCCACCTGCCTCCCCGCCATCCGCCCGATCCCCGTCTACCCCGCAAGGGTCGAGGACGGGGCCGTGTGGGTGGACGTCGGCGGAATCCAACCATGAGCCGGCGAACGTCTACGGGAAGAGTACGGGAAGCACTGGAAGAACACGCGAGGAGCGCTCGCGCTGGCCAAGCGCATCACCCCCGGCAAAGACTGAGCGGGACCCGATGATCGCCACTCCATCCGCGCTCGACGAGCTCGTCGCCGCACCCGCGCTCGACATCGATCGGGTCC
>DASYJZ010000626.1:0-13442 GCA_035995965.1 Longimicrobium sp.
CCAGCCGATCTCGATCTGTCTGGCTCAACTTCAGCACGTCCTCTCTCCGGCTGCGGGTCTGCACGCACTCTAGCGAACAGACTCCGAAGGAGGACATTTCTACTGTAACCGTCCCCGGACATTTCTACTGCAACGTTACAAAGCCGGACTACAAGACCTTGTACGGCTTGGGGTTTGGTGCGATCTTTCTGCGTGCGGCCCGCCGCGCCGCGCGTGTCCCGTTCGCCGGGGCCCGCGCGCTCACGTCATGCGCGGGGGCGGACGACGATCCGCCCGGCGCGCCGGCTTCGACTTCCGCGCGGCCCCACCGGGCGCGCGCTCCGCGCACCCGCGCCCTACGAGCTCCAGTGAAAACCGTGCATCGCCGCCTCCGCACCCTCGCCGGGTGCTTCGCGCTCTCCCTCGTCGCCGTGCTCCCCGCCTGCAGCGGGGGGGACGGTCCCGTCGTGCCGCCGCCGCCGGTGGGGCTGAGCGTCGCCGCCACCGGGCGGCTGGAGCGGGGGTCCACCGTGACCCTCGCCGTGACCCGGGGCGGGGCGGCGGTGACGCCCACCCTGTCGTTCCTGCCCGCCGACGCGGCGCAGCTCCTCCCCGACGGCTCGGTGAAGCTGCTGCGCGAAGGCGCGCTCACCGTGAGCGCCACCCTCGGGGAGAGCACGGGGAGCGCGGTGCTGCAGGTGGCCGCGCCGCCGGTGGTGGTGTTCGACCGCCTCACGGGGGGTAACCGCGACATCTGGAAGGTGGACCTCGACGGCCAGAACCTGGTGCAGCTCACCACCGACCCGGGTGACGACCAGGATCCCACGGTGGTGAAGGGGTCGATCGTCTTCGTGAGCTACCGTGCGGGGAACGCCGAGCTGTACTCCACGCCGCTGGCCAGCGGCGCCACCACCCGGCTCACTTTCACCACGCGCGACGAGACCACGCCCTCGCTCTCGGACGACGGGACCAAGCTGGCGTTCTCGGGAGTCGCCAGCGGCGTGACCAAGGTCTACACCGCGGCGGCCAACGCGACCGCCCCCGTGCAGCTCGTGCCGGGGACGGGCGCCGACGTGATCGAGACGGCGCCGAGTTGGTCGCTCTCGTCCAGCCTCGCCTTCGTCTCCACCGCGGCGGGGTCCGCCGACATCGTGCAGGTGGTGGGCACGGGCGCGCCCACCCCGCTGGCCGCGAGTTCGGCGGCCGACGTGGAGCCGGCGTGGAGCCGCGACGGCAACACGCTCGCCTTCGTGTCGAACCGGGGCGGGACGGTGGAGATCTACCTGCGCAGCGCCGCCGCCGTGGTCACGCAGCTCACCTCGGGCACGGGCTCGCACTCGAACCCGGCGTGGACGCCCGACGGGCGCGTGGTGTACGTGGAGACGGTGGGCGGGGTGCCGCGCCTGCGCTGGGTGGACCCGGCCGCGCCCGCCACCAGCTATGCGATCGACACCGGCGCGGGGGCCGTGGGCAACCCGGCCGTGAACCTCCCCTGAGCCCTTCGGACGGACGACAGATGAGCGACCCCACGCAGTACAGCGTTCCCGGCGACGTGCTGGCGGCGCACCTGGAGGGCGAGGCGGTGCTCCTGCACATGGAGACCAAGGAGTACTTCCGGCTGAACGCGACCGCGGCGTGCGTGTGGAAGGGGCTGGAGCGCGGGCTGGACCGGCAGGGGCTGGTGGACGAGCTGTGCGCGGGCTTCGAGGTGGAGCCCGGGCCCGCGGCCGAGGAGCTGGACCGGCTGCTGGGCGAGCTGCGGGAGCGCCACCTGCTGGCCGGCGCGGACGGGTGATCCGCTCTCCGCTCGCGATGCTGGCCGGCGCGCGCGCCGCGCTGGCCTCTCCGCGCTGGATCGAGGGGGCGCGCCTCACCGAGTTGCTGCGCGACCCGCCGCCCGCCCCCGAGCGCCCCGTTCCGCGCGGCGCCACGGGCGCGGCGCTGCTGCTGCTGCGCGCGCTGGCCCGCCTTCCCCGCTCGCCCTGGCGGAACACCTGCCTCTACCGCAGCGTGGCCGAGACCCTGGTGCTGCGCCGCTACGGCGTTCCCGCCATCCTCAGGATCGGGGTGAAGAACGGCGCGGGCGACATCGAGGCGCACGCCTGGGTGGTGCGCGCCGACCGCCCCTGGCACGACGCCGGCGGGCACCAGCCACTGGTGCTGCGCGCTTGAGCGTGCCCCCCGCGTCCGCGGCCCCCCCCGCGGACGTCCTCCCCCTGCTGGCTGACGGCGCCCTCCGCCTGGAGGCCGCGCCGGAGCTCCTCCCGCTGGTCCGCCGCTGGCTCCCGCTCCTCCCCTACGCCGAGACCGCGTCGTCCTCCGACGGCGCCGTGATCCGCGTCGCCGCAAGCGACCCCGCGCGCCTCCCGGCCCCGTCCGGCGCGCCGGTCCTGCGCCTCGGCGCGGCGGACGTGTGGGTGGACGATGCCGCGGGCACGGCCCGGCTCCGCTGCACCGGCGGGTCCGCGGGCGAAGCCGACCTGGCGCGCGGCGCGGCGGCGCTCGTCCCCGCGCCGGGCGATCGGGCGGCGGACGGCGTGGTGGCGTGGGACCTGTTCTCGATGTGCACCCTGGCCTCGGCGCTGCTGCTGGGGCGGATGCACCGGGCGCTGGTGCACGCGGCCGCCATCGTCGCGCCCGACGGGGGGGCGTGGCTGCTGGCGGGCGACGCGCGGGCGGGGAAGTCGACCACGTCGGTGAACCTGATCTCGGCCGGGTGGCGCTTCGTCTCCGACGACAACGTGGTGCTCTTCCGCGGGGCGGACGGCGCGGTGAGGGTGGAGGGGTGGCCGCGCCGCTTCCACCTGGACGAAGGGTGGGAGGCGGGGACGCCGCTGCACCGCCGCGGCGAGGTGGACCCGCACGAGCGCTGGCCGGGGCAGTGGGTGCGCACGGCGCCGCTGGCCGGGCTCCTCTTCCCGCGCGTGGCCGCGGACCGGCCCACCGAGCTCGCGCCGATCCCCGCCCCCGACGCGCTGGTCGCGCTGATGCGGCAGTCGCCCTGGCTGCTGGCGGACCGCGCCTGCGCGGCGGAGGTCCTCGCCTTCCTCCGCTCGGCCTGCGAACGCCCGGCGTTCTCGCTGCGCCTGGGCCTGGACAGCTACCGCGACACGGATCGGCTGCTGGAGGTGCTGAAGCCGCTGTGGGGTTGATGGTTTCGTGTGTTGGCTCGGTTGGACGATGCGACTGAAGTCGCGGCTACAACGGCACGCAGTCCGCCTTCGCGGACATCAAAGACGGCCCTTCCGCTGCGGATCAGGAGTAGCGGCGACACTCAGGACGAGGATCGGCAGGGCCGGGGGAGGGTGCACTCGCTGCGATGCCGTCGCACCCCACGCCCTTCCGTACGATCTGTCTGGACGCTCCGTCCGTTTACCTGTAGGTTGCGGTCCCCCCGCCTTCGACCTCAACCCCGCTCCAGACGAGGCCGCCAATGACCGACACACCCACGCGCGCGCCGGGCAACTTCTGCTGGATCGACCTGGGGGCGCACGACGCCCGGGCCGCAAAGGACTTCTACACCGCGTTCTTCGGATGGACGGCCGTCGACAGCCAGTACGGGGCGGCGGAGACCGACGTGTACACGATGTACAAGCTCGGCGGGCGCGACGTGGCGGCGTCGTACGCCATGGACGCCAACCAGAAGGCCATGGGGATGCCGTCGAGCTGGCTGTCGTACGTGGCGGTGGATGACGCGGACGCCAGCGCGGCCCGGGCGAAGGAGCTCGGCGCGTCGCTCCTCGCGGAGCCGTTCGACGTGATGCAGGTGGGGCGGATGGCGCTGGTGCAGGACCCCACCGGCGCGCTGTTCGCGCTCTGGCAGGCGGGGACGCACCAGGGGGTGGGGGTGCGCGGCGAACCCGGCTCGCTCGGGTGGAACGAGCTCGCCACCAACGACGCCGCCAGGGCGCGCGAGTTCTACACCGCGCTCTTCGGCTGGCGCGCGGACGTGATGAACGTGGGGATGGAGTACACCCTCTTCAACGGCGACACGGGTCCGCTGGCGGGGGCATACGCCCTCACCCCGGAGATGGAGGGCATGCCGGTCTGCTGGCTCCCCTACTTCGCGGTGGAGGACCCCGACGCGATGGCGGTCAAGGCCACGTCGCTCGGCGCGACGGTGATGAAGGAGCCCGCCGACATCCCCGGAATCGGGCGCTTCGCCATGATCCGCGATCCGCAGGGGGCGATGCTCTACATCATGCGCTTCGATCCTCCTGCGGGCTGACAAACGGCAAAGCATCTCACAGCGGCACAGGGGTCACGGAGAAACAAGAATGTTCTCCGTGACCCCTGTGACCGCTGTGATACCGATCCCCACGATCGACTGTGCATTCGTGCACCACCCCAAAGACGTCATCCTGAGGCCGACCTCATTTCATCCTTCTACCCGGCAAAGACTTGGCAGGCCGAAGGATCTATAGCCGGCCCATCGAGACACTCCCAGGAACGCACAGCCAATCGCGGAATCCGGTATGAAGATGCCTTCTTTTCGGATTCAGGTCACTCGATCTTCCCCAGCGCCCAAGCCGCGGCGCGGCGGACGGTCGGGTCGGGGTCCGAGGCCAGGAGCTGCGCCAGCGCGGGAACGGAGGTGCCGTCCTCCAGCCGGCCCAGCGCGCGGGCCGCGGCGCGGCGGACGCGGGGCTCGCCGTCCCGCGTGAGGCGCACGACCGCGACGGCGGCCTCGTGGCTCTCGGTGTGGCCGAGCGCCCACGCCGCGCCGCCGCGCACCTCCGCGTCGCCATCCCCCAGCAGCGCCACCAGGGGACCGACGGCCCTCGCGTCGCCCGCGTAGCCCAGCCCCAGCACCGCGGCGTCGCGGCGGCCCGGGTCGCCGGAGCGGAGCGCCTCCAGCAGCGCGTCCACGCCGCCGGGGACGCCGTCGCGCGCCAGGATCCGCGCGGCCATCCGCCGCACGCAGGCGTCGGGGTCGGCGAGGCCCTCGCGCAGCGACGCCACGTCGTCCGCGGTGGCGGTGCGCTGGCCGAGCCAGGTGAGCACGCGCCGCGTCTCGTCGCTGGTGCGGCCCACCGCGGGCGCGTCTTCGGCGTCCCCCATCCCCCATCCCCAGTCGTTCCCGGCGGACTGAACGGCCAGCTCGCAGGCCACCGGCGCAATCCCCCGCACGGCGGAGAGCACCGCCCGGGCTTCCCCGCCCTGCGCCGCCGGGGCGGAGAGCGCCGCCGCGGGCTTCCCCGCGCGCGGGGCGCGGGGGAGGAGGGTCGCCGGGAGGAGGAGAAGGGCGAGCCCGGCCATCGCGGCGGTCCCCGCGGGGTGGCGCCGCGCGAAGCGTTCGATTCGGTTCATCGCGCCCTCGCCGTCAGAACTGCGGGCGGGGGCGCGGCCGCGGGCGCGGCTGCGGACGGGGCTGCGGGCGCGGGTCCACGTGCATCCCCCGCCCGCCCATCGCCGCCGCGGCCGCGGCGCGCACCTGCGGGTCGGGGTCGCGCAGCATGTCGGCGACCGCGGCGGCCGCGGCCTCGTCGCCGCTCCCGGCCAGGACGCGCAGCGCGTACTGCTTCACCTCCGGGTCCGCGTCGTGGAGCGCGGCGCGCAACGCGGCGGCGGACGACGGGTCCTCGATCTGCGCCAGCGCCCACGCCGCCGTGCGGCGCACGTCGCGGTCCTCGTCGCGCAGCGCGGCGGCCAGCGCCTCGGGCGCGTGGTCCGGCCCCACCTGCCCGATCGCCCACGCCGACTGCGCGCGCACCTTCGGCGAGCGGTCGCGCAGCCCCGCCGAGAGCGCGGGGATCGCCGCCTCCTTGCCGATCTGTCCCAGCGCCCAGGCGGAGGTGGTGCGGACGTCGGTGTCGGCGTCGTTCTGCAGGAGCGAGGCGAGCGGGGCGACGGCGGCGTCGCTCTCGATCTGCCCCAGCGCCCACGCGGCCTGCGTCCGCACCTTGGGGTCGGCGTCGCGGAGCGCGGCGGCGAGGCCGGGGACGGCCTCGGGCGCCTCGATCTGCCCCAGCGCCCACACCGCCGTCCCGCGCACCTCCTGGTCGGGGTCGTGCATGGCCGCGACCAGCGCCGGCACGGCGTCGCGCTGCCCGATCTGCCCGAGCGCCCAGGCGGCGTCGCGGCGGACCTTTACGTCGCCCTCGCGCAGCGCGGCGTTGAGCGCGGGGACGGCGCGGCGGTCCTCGATCTGCCCCAGCGCCCACACCGCGGTCTCGCGCACCTCGGCGTCGGCGTCGTGCATCGCGCGCGTCAGGCCGTCCACGGCGGCGGGGTCCTCGATCTGCCCCAGCGCCCAGGTGGCGGTGCGGCGCACCTCCACCGAGCGGTCGCCCGCCATCGCCTGCAGCAGCGCGGGGACGGCGGAACGGTCCTCGATCTGCCCCAGCGCCCACGCCGCGGTCTTGCGCACCTCCGGGTCCTGGTCGGTCCGGAGCGCCTGGATGAGCGCCGCCACCGAGCGCGGGTCCAGCATCGCGCCGAGGGCCCTCACCGCGTTGACCCGCACATCTGCGTGGGCGTCGCGGACCGCGTTCACCAGCGCCGGGACGGCCACGCCGCGGGCTTCCCTTACCTGCGCCGCGCTCGCGGTCCCGCTCGCCATCGCGGTCAGCGCCGCGGAAGCGCGAGCGGGGAGCTTCGCCAGCACGCCGGCGTCCACGATCGGCGTCTCCCTGCGGGACGCGGCGGCGCGGTCCGCGTCCGCTTCCATTCGCGGCGCGGCCGGCTCCCTCGACGCTTCCGTGCGGCCGATCGACGCCTCGCCGTGGATCGGGAGCGCGGCGCCGTCCGCGGGGCGCATGGCGCCGAGCGCCAGCACCAGCGCGGCCAGGCCGGCGGTTGTGAGCAGGGCCTGCCGCCCGCGCACCACGCCGCGGTCCACGCCGGGCTCCAGGATCGCCAGGAGGCGTCCCTCGAAGGTGGAGCGCTGCGCCATCGGCAGCGCCAGGGCGGCCGGGACGCGCGCCCGGCCGATGATGCGCACCATCTCCAGCAGGTGGTCGGCATAGGCCGAGGCGCGCGTGCCGGCGCGCAGGACCCAGTCGTCACAGCACTTCTCGGCCTCGGCGCGGAGCTGGCGCAGCGCCACCCAGCTCAGCGGGTTGAACCAGTACAGGGCGCAGGCGAGCTGGGCCACGGCGAGCGTGGCCACGTCGCGCCGGGCGACGTGCGCCAGCTCGTGGCGCAGCACCACCTCGCGCCGCTCCGCCGGCCACTCGTCGGCGTTGGCGGGGAGGAGCACGACGGGGCGCAGCACGCCCCAGGTCATCGGCATCTCCGTCCACCGGCTGCGCACCAGGCGTGCGCTGGGGGCGTCGAAGGCGCGGGAGATGCGGTCGGCGGCGAGCGTCCACGCCTCGTCGTCGATCCGCTCGCCGGTGCGGGCCAGCCACCAGACGGTGACCGTGCCCACCAGCAGGCGCACCACCAGCACCGCCGCGCCCAGCAGCCAGACGGCCACCAGCAGCCGCGCCCAGCCGCCCGCCGTCAGCGACCACGACGCGCCGGCGGACGGCGCGGGGGTGGATGCCACGGGGGTGGAGGATGGCGCCGCCGGGCCGATGGCGGCCGGCGCGTTCGTCCGCGGACCCTCGCCTCGCGGCGCGGGGGCGGCCGGCGCGTAGCCGGCCGGGGTGTAGCGCGTCGGGGCGGGGGTCGGGGTCGCGTCCGCCCGCCAGGACTGCGACTGGCCGAGGAACGCGGGGAGCACGGCGAAGCGGACGGGGAAGAGCTGCCCCAGCGGCAGCGCCAGCACCCCGAGCACCGCGGCGGCCCACACCAGATGGCGCGCGGCGGCCGATGCGCGGCGCAGCACCAGCGCCATGGCGCCGGCGGCCAGGAGCACCAGCGCGGCCTTCACGGAGAGCTCGGGGAGGGTGCGCAGCGCCGAGTCGGCCGCGGCCTGGATGTCGATGAGCAGCATGGTCATCTCCCCTCTTCGCGGGCGGCTTCGACCTGTCCGGCCAGGCGCCGCAGGTCGGCGTCGGTCAGGCGGCGGCGGTTCATCCCCAGCAGCGCGGCGGCGGCCGCCTCGGCGCTCCCGCCGAAGAAGGTGCGCACCAGGTGCCCCAGCGCGGCCGAGCGGGCGCGCTCCTGCGCCACCATCGGGCGGTAGAGGTAGCGCGGCCCGTCCTGCAGGTGCTCCACGTGCCCCTTCTCCTCCAGCACGCGCATGGTGGCGCGCACGGCGGAGTAGCTGGGGGGATCGGGGATGCGCTCCAGCACGTCGCTGACGGTTGCCTGCCTCATGGCGAAGAGCACGTCCATGATCTGGCGCTCTCTTCTGCTGAGGTCCGCGGTGAGCTCGGGACCCATTCGGGGTCTCCTGCGTGAGGGGAAAGCCAAGATAACAGCGGGGAGACTGCGCGGGTGGATTTCCAGCACTCTGCTGGAAATCCAGCACCATGCTGGAATTCTAGCAGCGACTCCGTCCCCCGTCAAGCATCTTGCTTCGCGGCAAGTCGGATAATGCGAAACGCCGCGCCGTGCGGGAGTTTTTACCGCGCTCAGGCTCAGCGCCCTCTCCGGCTCGCTCGGGCCGAGTGCCGCGATGCGGACGGCACTTCGCCCCAGCCGCTGCACTGGGACTCGCTCGAAGCCATGCTCGCCGTGATGTTCGCGGAGGCCAGCCGCGTTGTTCTCCGCGGCTCTGCGGCTCTGCGTGAGACCATGGTCAGTTTGCGAAAGACGGGAACACAGGTCTTGCGACCCGGGGCGCCGCGGGGCATCCTGTCCCCGTCGCGCGGGGGCACGAGCCCCGGCGCGGCCTCCTCCGCTCCTCCGCCGCCCGGGAGACCTGCAGCGATGGCGTCCCTCCCCGTAGTCCAGGCCCCACCCGTACCCGAGCGCTTCGGGCAGACGCTGCGGCGCGACCGCTGGTGGACCTCGCCGCTCATGACCGCCGTCACGCTGCTCGGCGCCGGGGGCTACGCCACCTGGGCCATCCTGTTCGGCAGCCACAACTTCGCGCCGCCCTACCTGTCGCCCTTCTACTCGCCCTGCCTGGGCGCGGCGTGCCCCGACGAGTTCCGCGTCGCCAGCATCAACACCTTCGGCCTGTCGCCGGCGATCCTGGTGATGATGGTGGTGTTCGGCTTCCGCACCACCTGCTACTACTACCGCAAGGCCTACTACCGCTCCCTGTTCATGGACCCGCCCGCCTGCGCGGTGGGCGAGCCGTGGGGGAAGGGGTACCGCGGCGAGACCTTCTTCCCCCTGATCCTGCAGAACTTCCACCGCTATTTCCTCTACCTGGCACTCGTGGTCCTCGCCTTCCTCTGGTACGACACGGCCAAGGCCTTCGACTTCGGCGGGCGCTTCGGAATCGGGCTGGGATCGCTCATCCTCACCGCCAACGCCGTGCTGCTGAGCGGGTACCTGCTCGGCTGCCACTCCTTCCGCCACCTGATCGGCGGCAGCCAGGACTGCGTCAACTGCACCGCCTTCGGCAGGGCGCGCCACGGCGCGTGGAAGAAGTCGAGCTGGTTCAACGCCTTCCACGGGAGCTGGGCCTGGGCCTCGCTGGTGTTCGTCTGCGTCGCCGACCTCTACGTACGCCTCTGCGCGATGGGCGTCATCCACGACCCGCGGATCATCATCTGACATGTCGAGCCACCTGGAGCACGACCACGACGTGCTGGTGATCGGGGCGGGGGGCGCGGGGCTGCGCGCGGCGATCGAGGCGAGCGCCGCCGGCGCCAGCGTGGGCCTGGTCTGCAAGAGCCTGCTCGGCAAGGCGCACACGGTGATGGCCGAAGGCGGCGTCGCCGCCGCGCTCGCCAACGTCGACGACCGCGACAGCTGGCGGGTGCACTTCGCCGACACCCTGCGCGGCGGGCAGTACGTGAACAACTGGCGGATGGCCGAGCTGCACGCCCGCGAGGCGCCGGAGCGGGTGAACGAGCTGGAGGCGTGGGGCGCGCTCTTCGACCGCACGGCCGACGGGCGCATCCTGCAGCGCAACTTCGGCGGGCACCGCTACCCGCGGCTCGCGCACGTGGGCGACCGCACCGGGCTGGAGATGATCCGGGTGCTGCAGGACCGCGGGGTGCACCAGGGGATCGACGTCTACATGGAGACCAACGTCACCACGCTGCTGACCGACGGCGGCCGGGTGGCGGGGGCCTTCGCGTACGACCGCGAGCGCGGCCGCTTCCGCGTCTTCCGCGCGAAGGCCGTCGTCCTCGCCACCGGCGGCATCGGCCGCGCCTTCAAGATCACCAGCAACTCCTGGGAGTACACGGGCGACGGGCACTCGCTGGCCTACCAGGCGGGCGCCGACCTCATCGACATGGAGTTCGTGCAGTTCCACCCCACGGGGATGATCTGGCCACCGAGCGTGCGCGGGATCCTGGTGACCGAGGGGGTGCGGGGCGAGGGCGGCATCCTCACCAACCGCGAGGGGCGCCGCTTCATGTTCGACGACATCCCCGAGAACTACCGTCTGCAGACGGCCGACAGCGAGGAGGAGGGGTGGCGCTACGTGACGGGCGACAAGCAGGCGCGCCGCCCGCCGGAGCTGCTCACCCGCGACCACGTGGCGCGCTGCATCGTGCGCGAGGTGCGCGAGGGGCGCGGCAGCCCGCACGGCGGCGTGTTCCTGGACATCGCCTGGATCAAGGCGAAGGTGCCGGACGCGGAGACGCGCATCAAGAAGAAGCTCCCGTCGATGTACCACCAGTTCAAGCAGCTCGCCGACATCGACATCACCCGGGAGCCGATGGAGATCGGCCCCACCACGCACTACGTGATGGGCGGCGTGCGGGTGGACGGCGACACGCAGATGAGCACCGTCCCCGGCCTCTTCGCCTGCGGCGAGTGCGCGGCCGGGCTGCACGGCGCCAACCGGCTGGGCGGCAACTCGCTCAGCGACCTCCTCGTCTTCGGCAAGCGCGCCGGCGAGCACGCCGCCGCCTTCGCGAAGGGGAACGGCGGCGCCTCGATCGACGCGGCGCAGGTGGAGTCCGCCGCGCGCCGCGCCGTCGCCCCCTTCGAGCGGGCGTCGACGGGCGAGAACCCCTTCCAGGTGCAGGCGGCGCTGCAGGACACCATGCAGGACCTGGCCGGCATCGTCCGCAACGAGCAGGACCTGGGGCGCGCGCTGGCGGCGGTGCAGGCGCTGCGGGTGCGGGGCGAGCAGGTGGGGGTGAGCGGCAACCGCGAGTTCAACCCCGGCTGGCACACCGCGCTCGACCTGCCCAACCTGATGACCGTCAGCGAGGCCGTGGTCCGCTCCGCGCAGGAACGCAAGGAGAGCCGCGGCGGCCACTTCCGCGAGGACTACCCGGAGAAGGACCCGGCCGCGGCGAAGTACAACATCGCCGTGCGAAAGGCGGAAGACGGGTCGATGGAGATGGACCACCTCCCCATCCCGCCCCTGCCGCCCGAGCTGCAGGCGATCGTGGAGGAGATGGCGGGGTGAGCCGGAGGCCGCAGGATGGACATTCGCGTCGAACGCACCCTGGAGCTGGACGTGCCGGTCGGGCGCCTGGAGCCGCGACTGATGGAATGGGCGAGGTCGTCGAGCTTCGTCTGCACCGAGCGCGGCGCGGGGCGCTGGGCGTTCCGCCGCGGGAGCTTCTGGCGCGCGTGGTTCGCCTCCGACATCGACAAGCTGCCCTCGCGCGCGACGGTCGAGGTCGTCGCGGAGCGCCCCCTGACGGTGCGTGCGTCGGTGCAGGTGAACTTCGGCACGCGGGTGTCGACGAAGGCCCGCAAAGAGGCCGACGTGGGCGAGCAGGTCGGCCGTCTGGCGGCCTATCTGCGGGGCGTATACGATTTTTGAGACACATTCGCCAGAAAGCTGGATGAGGCGCTCGAACGATCGCAGGTCGATTCTCATCGTGCTGCTGGCCGGTTGCTCGACGGCCGCGCTCGACGGGCAGGCGATCCTGCGGCCCACCTGCGCGCCGAACGACGCGGCCTCGGTGGAGCTGGTGGTCCCCGAGTCGTCCACCGAGTACCCGCAGCTCCGCGTCGTGGTGTGGCGCTCCGCGGTTGAGGGAACGACGGTGACGGTGCCGGGCGCCGGCGGGAAGAACGGAACCGCCGTCCGGTGCCGCACGTCCACGGATTGCCGCGAGCTTCCCTCCGCGACCGTGTCGTTCGGGCGGATGCGCGCCGACGCGTCGGGCGGGCGGGCGATCGACGTTCGGATCGACGCGCGGCTCCCCGGCGGGACGCGGGTCAGGAAGTCGAGGCGGGCGAAGTGGCAGGAGACGCGGATGCTCTGCGGATGAGCGGCGCAACGACACCGGATCGGGAGACGGGATGAGCAGCACCGAGCACGTGAACCACGGCACCGTGGCGAGCGGAGACTCGTTCGCGGCCACGCAGACGGCGCAGGACGCCAAGGCGGCGAAGCGCACGCGCCGCTTCCGCCTCTGGCGCGGCGACGCGGGCGGCGGCGACTTCCGCGAGTACGAGACCGAGGTGGTGGAGGGGATGGTGGTGCTCGACGCCGTGCACCGCATCCAGGCCGAGAGCGCGCCCGACCTGGCCGTGCGCTGGAACTGCAAGGCGGGAAAGTGCGGCTCCTGCTCGGCCGAGATCAACGGCAAGCCGCGTCTGATGTGCATGACCCGGCTGAACACCCTGCCGGACGACGCGCCGGTCACGGTCACCCCCATGAAGGCGTTCCCCGTGGTCCGCGACCTGGTGACGGACGTGTCGTGGAACTACGAGGTGCACAAGACCATCGCCCCCTTCCAGCCCCGCAAGCCCGACGCGGCCGACGGCACCTGGCGGATGAGCCAGGAGGAGGTCGACCGGCCGCAGGAGTTCCGCAAGTGCATCGAGTGCTTCCTCTGCCAGGACGTTTGCCACGTCCTCCGCACCCACGGCAAGCACGACCGCTTCATGGGGCCCGCCTTCCTGGTGCGCGCCGCCTGCTACGAGATGCACCCGCTCGACACGGCGGACCGCACGCGCTATCTCAAGGACGAGGGCGGGATCGGCATGTGCAACATCACCCGCTGCTGCACCGACGTCTGCCCCGAGTCCATCCGCATCACCGACAACGCGATCATCCCGCTCAAGGAGCGGGTGGTGGACCGGCACTACGACCCCGTGAAGAAGCTCGTCCAACTCGTCTTCGGCAGGAGGAACGGATGATCCGGGTGGTGCACCTGTTCGACGTGAAGCGCGGTGTGGACCAGGCGAGCTTCATCGAGTGGCTGGACGCGAAGCTCGACGTGGCCGCGCGCCAGTTCGGCTGCGACGAGCGGCGCACCTGGAAGCTGCTGGAGGGCTTCACCGGCAGCTACCTTGCACCGCACCCGGTCCACGACCGCCCCACCTTCGTGAACGAGGCCTACTGGCGCGACCTGGAGGGTCCCAAGAAGTTCCGCGAGTGGCTGCTGAAGACGGTAGAGGGCCGCGAGATCCACGACCGCTGGTTCAGCTCCATCGAGAATCACACGGTGCTGCGCTACGTCGAAGGCTGGGGCCGCGTCCAGGCGGACGAGTAACGGCAACAGAAATCTCACGCAGAGCCGCGGAGCCGC